>CAJXCX010000179.1:0-2012 GCA_913051685.1 uncultured Spirochaetales bacterium | reverse complement strand
ACATGCATACTGCATAGCCTGAAATCAGGGTGTGAAAATTTAAACTGATACCGACAATTGCATAGGCGATAGTGGGTTTTTCCTTTAAGAAGAGATAGATGGCCCACAATACGAGCGGCAAGGTAACGAACGACGGATACAGACCGGTAAAATGGATCGAACTACCGCCTAGGACAATTTTTTTGGTGGACATCAATACTAGGCAAAGTCTCGCGCAGGAATTATTAAATAGCAGTCTGGAGAGATAATAAAGCACAGTGAAAAAGAAAAAGTAAGACAAAATGTGAAGCGTAAAATAGAGTATCTCCTGATCGCTAACCATTTTGATAAGCATTGTTATCAACCAGGGGAAAAAACTGACGTAACCTTTTGCTGTTTCCAGCATTGGGTCACCCGGATACAGCGTTGGGTCCATCATGCGATTCATGATAGAGAATTGAATAGAGTGATCCGAGACACCGAATTGATAACCGTGCCAGAGCGGTTGCACCACAGCAAGCAGAAGAATAAAAGTCAGGGTATGAAGTGGTAGGCGTTTTGCCTGTGCTAACCCTGTAACGAGTATATTTGACACGATTCTTTTGGGGCTTTTGTTATCGTCATGCCCCAACCGGCTATTTTCTTTTACCATTTTCATTCCAAAAGGGACTAAAATCCTTCAGCACAGTTTGTCACTGAAGCCTAATACTTGATCTGGCTGGAAAGTTGCAAATGGTTAGTAGTATAGCTCTTTTGAGAGTAGCTGATTACGGTTATTGTTGTACTCGATGTTCCCTTTAAGTCGTGGGAAACTCGTAGGGGGGATAAGTATCGATTAAACAACTCCCGAAGAAATATATACTCAATCCATTTAGGTTTTCGGGATTTCTGATTTTGTTTTCGTAAATTATTGAATTAATTTATTATTAATCAGTAGTTTAGATGTCTTTTGTTAGGTGATTTAGACAATAATCACCATCTTTATATTGTTGACATTTAGATACATGACCATAAAATTATCGCCAGAAGAGAAGGTTCAAATTAAGCCATTACACCGTAATTGTAAACCAAGAAAGTTTGCAAAGAGGTTAAAAGCTATTCTACGGCTGGAGGATGGTTTTTCTGGGGTGGAAGTTGGTAACATTCTTCTTTTAGATGATCCGACAGTTAGAAAAGACAGCAACATTTATTTGAACCAAGGAGCTCAAGATTTACTGCAAGACAATAATCAAGGAAGAAAATCCTGTCTTAGAGCTCAACAATGAGAAGATTGAGAGCAACACCTGACAGAAAACACCGATATGGATTCGAAAGGAGTTGTAGCTTGGATTCAAACAGAATTTAACATTAACTCTACCGTATCAGGAATCAATGCACTTCTCGATCGATTAGGTTTGGTCTCTAAAAAAACCTGTGTTAACTCCTTGTCAAGCCAATGTTGAGCAACCAGAACAATTTGTCGCACCATACAAAGAATTAAAAGAGAATTTAACTCCAGAAGACCAAATCTATTTCATGGATGGTGTGCATCCACAACACAATACCATTGTCAGCTAGGGTTGGATACAGCAAGGGCAAACCAAACATTTAAAAACCAATCATGGCCGTAAAAGAACCAATCTAAATGGGGCGTTAAATTTAGCCGCAAAAGAGTTGTTTTATATGGAAGATGAGCGTCTTAATAGTCAAACAATAATTGCTTTCCTCAATCAAAGACTAGAAAAACAAGAACCAGGAAAAATATCCATGATACTAGATCATGCACGATATTATCATTCACAAATAGTCACCGATTTTCTAACAGAGCATCCTCCAATTGTTTTGAAGTTTATACCACCAGATTGACCCAATCTCAATATTATTGAACGAGGTTGGAAAATCCTAAAGAAAAAAGTGGTCGACAATAAATTTTATCTCAAATTGGATGACGTTAGAAAAAATGTCCTAGAATTCCTAGGAAATCAATCTGGGCCAGAAGAAGAATTTCAACATATCTGAACCGATAATTTTCAAATTATTCAACCCAAGTTTTC
>CAJXCX010000178.1:0-2027 GCA_913051685.1 uncultured Spirochaetales bacterium | reverse complement strand
AAAGCGTATATCATGTGTTTTTGTGTCAATACCTATAGCTCCAAGCGAAGCTAAATAGAGTTCTTGAATATTGTCTGGTGATGGTTTAAGGATGACTTGAAACTGATAGTAATGTTGCAGTCTATTAGGGTTCTCGCCAAAACGCCCATCAGTTGGTCTTCGTGATGCTTGTACATACGCCGTACGCCAAGGTTCCGGGCCTATAGATCTGAGAAATGTAGCTGGGTGAAACGTCCCGGCTCCCATTTCTATATCATAGGGTTGAACAATGACACAATCTTGAGTAGACCAGTATTTTTGGAGTTCAAAGATAAGTTCCTGAAAGCTTAGTCCCGAATTTTTAGTTAGATTTTGTTTTTTCTTTTGTGTCATTTTTAGGTAGCTCTAATTAACAGAAATTATACCGCATCGGATGAGAATAATATCCAACTTCCCTAAGTTAAAATAGAAAAAATATAGATATCCCCGAATATGACATAACCCAGAACTAGGAGATGATTGTTTGAAACTTATTCTGTTAATTCTTCAGGGCTAATACTTTGAATGTCTCGTGTGATTGTGTTCAGTCGTCTTTTAATAATGTCATACTTGAATTCAGGTATTTCAAACCACCAATTTTCAGCATCTAAATTAAGACTAGTTATATAACTCTTTATATCTTCATTTTTTATTTCTTCTTCATTATTATTTTTTCCAATCTCATCATCATATGAAAATACAAAAGATGCATAAGCAATATCATTGTATTTAAAGGCGGTAATATTTCCAACAATACCCTCAAAAGTCGTTACCTTTATACTTGTGCTTTTATTTTCTTCCTTTAGCAGTTCTTTTGATTTGGCTCCACTTATTTGAAGGTCCTGAAGTATAGTGCCAAATCTATTAATAATTAATTCAGAAGCTAGTTCTTGACCAATAGCTATGTTTTCCAATTCAAATTTTTCTTGACCTTTCTCATTTTTGTATAGGGTGTATGAATCTCCGTCAGAATGAGTAACGTTAACTGATTTTATTGACTCTGCTGGGATATCAAAAAGATTTCGCCTTATCCAATCTGTTTTTATTGAAGATATATTAAGGACTCCATCTACTAAATAAGATTTTTTATCATCAGGTTTTCTAACATAAAGACCAGAAATATTTTTTGCTGAGCTGCTAAGTCTTGATTTACCGACAATCACTTCAATAATCTTATTTTTATTAGAGTCATATAAAGAAAGTAATAATGAATTTGCGTCTTCAGCATCCGGGCCTTCAACACCAAGGCGGTGATATAATCTAGGCAGAGTTGTTTTTGGTGCATTAATTTTAAGATCGGCAGCTCCGAGCACAGTACTTTTAATTTTATCTGCTAACGCAGGATACCCATCAAATTCATCAATACCCCAAACATTATTTTTACGAGTAAGATTAATTGAATCGCTATACCCTTTTATCGAGATGTAATTTACTGACTCAATTTGTTTAGCTAACTCTGGGAAAAAAGGAGTTTTTTCTTTCTGTGATTGCGGTGCTCGTAAATTCGCAAATATTGTTGCAGCAACAATAACAGTAATCGTGATAGAAGATAAAATGACGAGTTTATTTTTAATCATAAGATGTAATTTATATGCGTTTGTTAGCTCGATAGATGCCAATTATTAATGCTAATAGTGTTATTAACAGTGGAATTAGACCAATATTAATAAATCGTAGTTGTGATCCAAGTTTTTCTATATTTTTTCTTAGGTCGTGCTGGACACTACGTAATTCTTTTCTTGTTGCCAAACGCTCATTTCTAAATTTTTCAATTTCAGCAGTTAATTTATTATTAAGTAAATATGATTTTTCATTACCTTGCTCTTGTTGAAGTTTTCGTATTTCATTTTCTGTCTCTTGAAGCGCTACTTGTAATTCTTTTTCACGTTCACGAAATTCTGATTCTGCCTGTTTACGTATAGTCTCAACTCTTACGAATGGACGTGAGTATTTCCCACGACCACGTAAACTTATTAAATCAGTACTACCAGAAAGATTCTCAATACTAT
>CAJXCX010000177.1:0-2071 GCA_913051685.1 uncultured Spirochaetales bacterium | reverse complement strand
AGTGCTTCATCATATAGTTGACCGTGATAGCATGTATCTCCCTGGTATTCATAAAATCTTTTAACCATTCTCCTTGGTCTGAGTCGTTCCTTATCTTCCACATCTAAATGGCCAGATTTTTCAAAATGCTCTATTATCTCTTTTGGAGTCTGTAAAGAATTTTTTGTAAGGGAGTCTAATCCTGAAATGTATTCATACACCGAATTACATCTTTGTATCATATCATCGCTGATGCCATCGCATATTTTAGCCTTTTTAATACAATCCATTGCCTCTTCAAACAAACCGAACTCCGAATATACCTTTCCTAATTGAACGAGTAAACTTACATCGACTTCACCATTTACACCTTGTTCATCTCTATATTGTCTTAAATATTCCCCAATCAGCGTCTTATAGATAACAGGAATAATCTCTACTTTATTGTCTGCAACACGAACAACATAAACATTAATATCTCCAGATTCCGGATTAATATTCACTCCTGGCACTTCTTCTCCGTCAGGAAGTTTCAACCATGGTGTCTTCTTAATAACGCTTGCAGTAAAGACTATATCTTTCCCCGTAATCAAATCTTTTAATGTCAACATCCTATCCCACGGTATTTCTCCCTCTTTTTCTGTACCGGGTCTTACAATTTTAAAATTCTTCAATATATCAATTTCTTTTTTTTTGAAAGAACCCCAATGCTTGTGCTTTCCCAAAAGACTTTCTTCCGTTGCCACCCCATATGGTAGTACCCTCAGCGTCATTTCTCCTCCCAATTGAGCTACTATCATTCCACTCAGAACCGCTTCAGGAACACCTCCGACTCCTATGACCATATCAACGTCACCCCTCGCTATCGCAAAGGTAGGAGTAAGGTCATCTTCTTTAACGAGAATTACTTCTGCTTCAAGATTATTAATCGTTTCTATGAGTCTCTTGTGTCTCAACCTGTCCAGAACAACAATCTTCATTGTTTTTATTTCATCATTAATATTTTGCGTTGTTACCTCTTCATTCTTATCTTTCAGCAACTTCTCAGCCATAAGCGTCAGGTTTTTTGTAATACCATGTGTTATATTCACACCTGCACCTTTATATCTGCTTCCAACTATAGTCTTCACACAATACATATCAGGTGAATTAAATAACCCCCGCCTTTCGCTATAGCCAACGGCAAAGACCGTTCCGCCCTCAGATTCCGGATCCACAATCCTACGACCATTCTCGAAGGCACTAAGCACAATATTTGCCTCGCAGTCCTTAAGTACTGTCTCGGAACCGAATCTTTCGCCTATATACAACATTGGCATCTCTTTCCGCTCTCCCTCTGCATTTACCACATAAGCCTTCCACCAGTTGAAACTATTATAAAGATGCCTGGACCACCAGACAGCCATGCATCTTGCACGAAAAACATTAAACCCCTCTCCATTGGTGCTGAAATACCTCAAAGCTCTTGCAGCAACAATTCCAACAACATGTCTTAACTCATTTCTGTTAGTCAACTGAAGGCCACCCTCAGAAGAGACATTCAAGCTAAAACTATCCGGTATATAGGCGTCCAAGATGTAAGGATCATCTATTTTTTTGAAGTCGATACTGTTGTCTTTTATGAGTTTAGTATCACCATCCGCTTGTTCATCTTTAATAATATTATTCATTTTTTGCTACACTTTAAAAAGTATATAAACCTTGTCATTCCGTATAGTTATAGATACTTTTTTTTCTCGGACAGCCACTTAAAAAATGCAGAGTAACATTATGCTTATTTATATCAACAGTAAAAAAGGATTGCAAATTAAAAGCATCAATTTTAATATTTTCACGTATTCTCAAGAATTTACGAAAAATTGACTTTCAAAAATTGTTTTGTTAGAATTTCGAAGAACTTGAAAGATGCTCTAGAAATCACATCACATTCATAACAAGGTGATTAATAATTTATAAATGAAGTTTTTAAGATTTAGATAAGAGGAAAAGAAAATGCAAAAATGGTTGAGAAAGGAAAAAGAGTTACGCGGAAAAGGGATCGCTGACAAGCAAATCGAAGAGACCGTGGCCTTTTTACGCCAAAAAGGCATAG
>CAJXCX010000176.1:0-2128 GCA_913051685.1 uncultured Spirochaetales bacterium | reverse complement strand
AAAAAATAAGAGATAAAAAAAATATCTAGAAAAAAAGTGGGATACATCCTGACTCTTACAACAAAGTGAAAATGGAAGTGGTAAAACGAGTGTTAGAATTGAAGTATTCTACACAAATACGTGTCCATATTGTGATAAGGCTAAAAGGCTTGTTAAAGAAGTTGGTATAGAATTTAAAAATTCAATTGAAATCAAAGAGGTTAACGCTTTAGATGAAAAGAAAAAAACAGTTAAATATGGTATAATGAAAGTTCCAACTATAGTGATTAATGGGGAAGCAATGTTTGTGGGAGTTCCTAAAAAAGAAATACTTGTAAAAGCTATTAGGGAAGTGATGAAGTAATAACGAATATTAAAACATAACTACTGTGAATGGATCAGCAGATTATCTCCTTATAAAAAATCTTATTTAATAAATTAAACGGAAAAGTCATTATTATGAACATATTCAAGGAATCATTACGGCTTCATAGGGAAAAAAAAGGGAAGATTTCTTTAGAATCTAGAGTATCAGTACGAAATAAGCATGATCTTTCATTAATATATACACCCGGGGTAGCAAGCAGTTGCTCTGAAATATCCAAAGACAAGGAAAAAGTTTATGATTTAACCAATAAAGGAAACTCCATTGCTATTGTAACAGATGGTTCATCTGTAATGGGACTCGGAAATATTGGGCCGGAAGCTGCTTTACCTGTAATGGAAGGAAAAGCAATACTTTTTAAAAAGCTTGTAGATATTGATGCGATTCCAATTTGTTTAAATACCCAAAACTCCAAGGACATTATTAGAATTGTCAAGGGTATATCACCATCTTTTGGAGGTGTTAATATTGAAGATATTGCCGCTCCAAAATGCTTTGAAATAGAGAATGAACTTCAAGATATTAATATTCCAGTATTCCATGATGATCAGCACGCTACAGCTATTGTTATATTTGCAGCGTTGACTAATGCTTCTAAAGTGGTTGGAAAGAGACTTGAAGACTTAAAGATAATAATAAATGGAGCTGGAGCTGCTGGGATTGCTACAGCTAAACTTCTCCTATGTTATCATGAACAAGAAGCATGCTTTAAAAACATAATCATGTGTGACACTCAAGGTATTATATATAAGGGACGTGACAACCTGAATAGATACAAATCAGAACTTTCAAGAGTGACAAATCTTAGTGCTAAAGTTGGGACATTAAAAGACGCAATTAAAAAAGCTGACGTCTTTATAGGATTGTCATCTGGAGGCCTCTTAACTCCTACAATGATTCAATCAATGAGTGCTAAACCAATAGTGTTTGCCCTTGCTAATCCAATACCTGAAATTATGCCCGAATTGGCACTTAAATCCGGTGCTACGATAGTTGGGAGTGGAAGAAGCGATTATCCAAATCAAATTAACAATATGTTAGCCTTTCCAGGGATATTTAGGGGAGCCCTTGATGCAAGAGCCAAGACGATAAACCAGAAAATGAAAATGGATGCAGCCTTGGCATTATCAGGATGTGTAAAAAAACCACGAATCGATCGAATCTTACCACCACCACTAAAGAAATCAAATGCAGTGAAGGTAGCAAATGCTGTTAAAAGAGCTGCTATCAAATCTAGAGCATGATTATGAAGGATAATAAAGTTTTTTCCCATGATACCATTATAATCGGAGCAGGTTTGGCCGGACTTCGAGCAGCTTTAGAGGCTTGTAAATCGACTAATGTAGCTGTAGTTACTAAGGTTCATCCACTTCGTTCACATTCCATTTCAGCTCAAGGAGGGATAAATGCCTCTTTAAGCGTTGATGATAGCTGGGAAAACCATGCAAAGGACACTATTAAGGGTGGAGACTACTTGGCAGATCAAGATGCAGTTGAAGTCTTGTGTAAAGAAGCTCCTGACAGAATAGAAGAAATGGAAAAATGGGGAACATTATTTTCAAGAACAAAAAATGGGAAAATTGCACAGCGTCCTTTTGGAGGCGCTAGCTATCCACGAACTTGTTATGCATCAGATAGGACAGGTCACAATCTACTTCATACACTTTATGAACAAACACTAAGGAGGGGCGTAGTTTTTTATGAGGAATTTATAGTAACTTCTCTAATCATTAATGAAAATACCTGCAGTGGCATAATAGCAAT
>CAJXCX010000175.1:0-2171 GCA_913051685.1 uncultured Spirochaetales bacterium | reverse complement strand
ATCTAAAAGACACTATACTGCCTCTTCCGACATACTAGATATTTGCCATTTTTAAATTTCTCTTTATTTCTTCTCTGATTTCAGCCGCTATTTTTATGGCATTTATTCCTTCTTCACCTGAAACAACCGGCTGTTTACCGTTTTTTACACAATCCACAAATGATTCCAATTCCTTCTTCAGTGGCTCCTGATTGTCCATTTTTATTCGTTCAATTTTCAACAAATCTCCAAAGGAAAAGTTCTTGAGGTCTGTAATGTTTGCAACGCCTTTACTTTCAGTATCAATAGATTTAAGGGTTAACTTTGGAGATTTTTTGTAAATAAGAACTTCTTGCTTTTGATAATCAAGTGATATATACGAATTCTCAGAGAAAAGACGAATTCTTCTCATCGGTTCGAAAGAAACCCTGCTTGCCGTGATGTTCGCCACACAACCATTCTCAAACTGGATGCGCGTGTTTGCAATATCCTCTTTATCAGCTATAACGTTTACACCAACAGCGTCTATCTTTTTTACTTTCGATTTTGAAAGATATAAAATAATGTCTATATCGTGAATCATTAAGTCCAAAACTACACCTATATCGGCAGAACGGAAAGTAAATGGGCTCAATCTGTGACATTCTATAAATTTCAAGGAAACATCAAGTTTTTTGATAGCCTCCAGCGCAGGATTAAATCTTTCTATGTAACCTGGCTGTAATATTGTTGAATTTTTTTTGCTCAGTTTTATTAAGTCTTCAGCCTCGGATACCGTACCAGTCATGGGCTTTTCTACTAATACGTGAATACCGCTATCAAGTAGTTCTTTGGTGATTTTATAATGTGACTTGGTAGGTACAACAATACTGGCCGCATCAACTTTATCCAAGATCTCTTCAAATGAACTATAATATCTGGTGTTACAACGTTGCGCCACAGCTTCACCGACATCTTTATTTGTATCCACAACACCTACAAGGGTGACTTCCGGTATTTCGGAGTATATACGTGCATGTGCCTTGCCGAGATGACCTGCTCCTATTACTACAACCTTCAATTTTTCCAAATCTTTTTATCTCTTATGCATTATTTGTTAAAGTCGACCGTAAAGACTCCCTATATCTACCGAATTTACCCTTATCAACATTTCTAAAGAATTCTATGAGAACCTTTATTTCTGGCATCATGTTTTCCTGATTCTCAAACTCAGAAAGTATCTGGTTTCTATTCAATGTTTCTGACCGAAAGAGCTGTTTAAATGCTTCCTTTATGATATTGATGCTGTCTTGTGAGAATCCAGATCTTTCCAAACCTATTACATTAACTTTTCGGACCTTAGCAGGATTACCTTCCACTATCATGTATGGTGGTACATCCTGGACAATCCTTGAAAGTCCACCCACATAAGAGTGCTGGCCAATAGTTACAAAAGGCTGTACACCTGCCAATCCCAGCACTTTTGCGTGATTTTCTACCTTTATATGCCCACCTAAAAGCACACCATTGGCAAGAAGGACATTGTCTTCAACGATACAATCATGCGCTATATGCGAACATGACATAAAAAGATTGTTGTCACCTATCAGTGTCTCCCCTCCGCCTACTTCAGTTCCCGTGTTGATTGTAACACTTTCCCTGATAACGTTGTCACTTCCTATTATGAGCGTTGACTGTTCACCGTAATATTTTAAATCTTGAGGCTCTGCACCTATTACTGAATTTGGAAATATTACGTTGCTATTGGCTAAGGTCGTATTACCTGTAATTGTGACATTGTTATGAATGATGCTTCCATCACCAATTCTCACGTTTTTGTCAATTACTGAAAAAGGACCAATTTCAACATTTTTGCCTATTTTGGCTTCTGCATGAACGATAGCCGTCGGATGTATTTTCATTTGCAATGAACGTATTTATATTAACAAGACTAATACCACAATAGCCTAGCTTGGAAAAAAGAATCTTAGGAAACGCCTGAAAGAAGATCGAATTGTTTAATTAAAAACTTTAACGGTACTTTTAAGCTTATTTTTGATTCTCGTTTCTAAAGCATTCAAATATTTTTTCAGCCAAAAGAGTGTTTAAATAGTGTCCGGATTTTGTTGCAACTATACGAGCATGCAACGTAAGATTAGTCAAATAAAGATCACCAATAATATCCAATATTTTATGTCTTACACACTCATTTG
>CAJXCX010000174.1:0-2178 GCA_913051685.1 uncultured Spirochaetales bacterium | reverse complement strand
ATAACTGGAATATCCAAACGCAACATACTCTCCATCGCATCATTAATATATTTCCTTGCATTTTGCTTTTCTGATTGAGGAACCGAATCTTCCATATCTGGCACGAAAGCATCTGGACAGTATTTATCAGCTTTAGCTAACATGTCAGGCCTATTACCAGGAATAAAAAGTAAACTACGAATAATCTTCATTTGTATTAACCTATATAATGTTGAATTAAAAAATTATATCATTTTGCAAATATGAAGATTGTCAGACAAAAATTAATGAGTTGACTATTGAATAACAAAAAACAACAAACTAAAAATATTATATCAATCATACCTATAGGTAATTTGCCAGAAATAGAATCCAACGATAATTTAGGTGAGTTGATTATCGAAAAATCCGGTTGTGAAGGAACAAAAATTACCAACGGCGATATTTTGGTGGTTACTCAAAAATTAGTTTCTAAATCAGAAAATCGGACAAAGAAATTATCTGAGGTAATACCTTCTTCTAAAGCTAAGTCTTTATCATTAAAATTAAATCGAGATCCAAGATTGATAGAACTTATACTTAGGGAAAGCACTAGGATAGTCGCTACGGATTCAACAAGGGGCTTGATTATAACTCAAACAAACCATGGGTTTATATGTGCAAATTCCGGAATTGATTCTTCAAATGTATTAGGAGACGACGAAGTTTCTTTGTTACCTGTCGACCCAGATTTATCAGCAAATAAAATTCGGCAAACAATTATTCATCAAATCAAGTTAAATCACCTAGGAGTTGTAATAACAGACACTTTTGGCAGGGCATGGAGAAGCGGTCAAACAAATGTCTGCATAGGCATCGCTGGATTACACCCTATCAAGGACTATAGGGGTCTTAAGGACGATAACGGATCTATCTTGACTTCTACTGAGATAGCAATAGCTGATGAGATTGCTTCAGCTGCAGAACTTGCGATGGGTAAAACCAATCGGGTTGGGGCTGCGTTAATCCGCGGATACAAATTTGAAACAACACAATTTACTAATTCTGAATATTTAATAAGAGATAGTGATCAAGACTTATTTAACGAAGGGAAATTACTTTAGTCAGAAGATATTTGGCCAGCAGATATATCATACCCCCAAGCGGATGTTTCTACATAATTACTAAATTCCCTAGTTTTCCCACAAATATCACATTTTCCACTGCTTGCCGGTCCATTAGGTGCGTCAATAACCCATTCATGGGACATGTTTTTTTTACATGGTATTATTGGAACTTCTTCTTCTTCAATATTTTCAGATTTAGAATTTTTGGGTTTCATCAATTAATTTTTCTCCTCAAAATCAATTCCAGAATGCTTATAACTTCATTATATACTTAAACAATTAGAAACTATATCCTACCCTTTTATAAGATATACGGATTGTCCAGATTTTACCGTTTTTAACAATTTTGGGTCATCTACCAATTTCCCAAAAACAGAGACAGGACTTGCAGGACGAATTTCATCAGGTGTGCTCATTGGTGTTTCACCAAAAAACAAACAAATCGCTTGTCCAGGAGGCCAAAACGCAACATCGCCTATTTCAACGCTTTGTTGCAATAGATTAGTTTGATTATCAAGGTCGGTTTGGAAATAAATCTCATCTCCTCACAAATTTATCAATGCTTCTATCGGAAGTCTTTCCCACACCAAATCAGCTAACTGACTAGAATCAATTTTTATCTTAAGCTCCAGATGATTCACTTTAATTATTATCGCCCTATCTTCCATAATTTAATTAATGATTTATTTTACTTCCTTTTGGATCATAAAATGGTTTAAGGCTAGCTTGTGCGGTATGTTTTTCTCCCATCAACTCAATTTGATACAATCCTTCTTTTATGTATTCTTTCGACACTCCATCCTCAGCCTCTAGATACCCCATAGCAACCGAACATCCTAAGGTATGTCCGAAATTAGCACTTGTGGTCCGTCCAACCAAATCTCCGTTTCTGTAAATAGGCTCCTCTCCTAGTAGCAATATATCAGAATCATCTAGTCTGAACATAACCAAGCGCTTATTTATTTTTTTGCCACGTTGTTTCAAAAGAGCAGTTTTCCCAATAAAATCCGACTTGGTAAAATCAACCGCAAACCCTAACCCAGCTTCTATAGGGGTATCTTGATCTATTATATCCGTACCCCAAGCCCTGTAC
>CAJXCX010000173.1:0-2202 GCA_913051685.1 uncultured Spirochaetales bacterium | reverse complement strand
AATTGTTTGTCCAGCAACTGCAAACTTTGTTTCCAAATATGCAAATGGAATAGCGGACAACCTGCTTCTTAATATTTTGCTTGCAACAAAGTCAAAAGTTGTAGTTTGTCCAGCAATGAATGTAAATATGTTTGAGAACCCTCTTGTTCAAGAGAATATTGTCAGGTTGTCGAAACTAGGAATTGATTTCGTAGAGCCTGATTCTGGTGATTTGCTATGTGGCTGGGAAGGCAAGGGAAGGTTGGCGGATTTAAACAAAATATTGATGGCAATAAAAAAAAAAGTCTCAAATAAAGATCTTCAAGAAGAAAAAGTTCTAATCACTTGTGGGGCAACTAGAGAATATCTGGATCCTATAAGATTTATATCTAATCCTTCCTCCGGAAGAATGGGTCTTTGCTTAGCCAATGAATTTTTTTATAGAGGATCAAATGTAAGAATCATATCCGGATATGTCGAGGAGGACTTCGATTTCTTTCCGGATTATCTCAAATGTGAATCCTCTGATGAGATGGCACAACATGTAATTAAAGATTTGAAAAAGTATAGTGTAATAATAAAATCTGCTGCTGTTGGAGATTACAAATTTAAAAAAGTTCAGAAGAATAAGATAAAGAAAAAAAATGCAAAGATAAGTTTTGAAATGGAACCTACAATCGATATTCTAGAGGAAGTAGGTGCAAAGAAAACTAAAAATCAAATTTTGATTGGCTTTTGTGCCGAGACCGAAAGTATAATTAGCAACGCAAAGATCAAAATTAAAAAGAAGAACCTAGACTTCATCGTTGGCAACGATGTATCAAAAGAAAATAGTGGATTTGGAAGCAAAGATAATTTTTCTTTCTTGGTGTCCAAAAATGGCAAGATAGAAGAACTCGGTCTTGTTTCCAAAGAAACTCTATCAAAAGAAATTGCCAACAAAGTAAGCGAAGTCAGACGAGGCTTGTTCTAAACAATTCAAGCCCTCGCCTATAAATTACAATTCTATTCCTAGAGGAAAAAAGTTTACTTACCAGCTAGTGTCGCCAGATGCAGGAGCTACTAAGACTGCATCCTTACAAGCTTTTGAAACTCTAAATTTTACAACTTTCTTCGCAGGAATTTGAATTACCGCACCGGTCTGAGGATTTCTTCCTTGTCTGGCTTTACGATCAACAAGTACTAGTTTACCTAGTCCCGGAAGAGTAAAACTGCCATTATTCTTTGCTTCATCACAAGCCAAGCCTGCGAATGCCTCGATGTAACGCCCTGCGTCAGCTTTCGAAATACCCAATTTGCTGGCTAAGGCGGTTGTTGTTTGCGATTTTGTAAGTGCTCCCATTATATAAGCCTCCTAAAATACTATTTTTATCTTATTTGCATATAATAGTTTTTTAGCGCTAAAAATGCAAGTTTTATCTAATAAAATGGTCTAATTACCCTACCTTTATTGGAATACAATCATGATTGATAGGTCAAAAATGTTACATCCTTGGGGCTCCTGGTTTTTTTCAAATTTTACTTGACTCCTACTACATATAGTGGTTTAATGACAGCATAATCACAATATGTTGTTGAATTGTTTTTGTAGATGTGTGGAAAGATGTGATTACACCATGGGGCAAGGAGAAGTTGAAATACCCCCTTTTGCACCCCGTTAAGATTTTTCCTTGCCTCTAATTTTTCCTTTAAAATCTCACAATAAGCGGACCATGGCTAAACTGCTCCCTACTTCTTATCGAAAGGATTGGGGATTTCAGGATGCCATAATTTAAGATGATTTTTGTGGTTTTCTGTATAAGCACCCTCCGGATAGAACTTATCATAGAAATCAATATCTAGATGATGTGATTGGACCATCATCCTAGAATACATAGCATCTGAAAATGCAGGAAATCTACCATACGTATCATACAGATAATTACAGATATCTTTTACTATTTGAATTTCCTCTTTACTTGGTCTGGGGGTTTCTTTTAGTATGCCAGTTGGATCCTTGTAGGGCATAAACTTCTTTTCCCAATTGCTCCACTTCATATCATTAAACGCATCGACTGCCTCGCTCATATTTTTATAGTACGGTGGACAAAAAGCTTCGAAATGCCCACTTAGTCCAACTGGTGCTTTTGCTACTGTCGCACCCCAATCGCTTCCTTGGTCTTTGGCTTCTACACATGTAAAACCTAGACCTCTAAATTGTTCGTCTGCCCCAAGCATATATCT
>CAJXCX010000172.1:0-2207 GCA_913051685.1 uncultured Spirochaetales bacterium | reverse complement strand
TGACGGTTCTAAAGCCCGGTGAAATTTTGACAAGTATACGTTTGCCAAAAGCGTGGGCAGGTGCGCGTTACTATTTTGAAAAAGTTTCTGATCGAGAAACTTGGGATTTCCCACTAGTTAATATAGCCTTGGCAATGTTTGTTAAAGGTGGAAAAATTCAACGCGTTAGGATTTCATGTGGTGGTGTTCAATGTGTACCACGGAGATTGATAGGAGTAGAAGATCTGCTTACTGGTGAAGCAATTAACGAAGAGTTGGCAACAATGGGTGGCAGTTCTGCTAGCAGAGGTGCTAAAGCTCTTAATTTCAATCATTTTAAGGTTCCCCTAATGGAGAATCTTGTTATCAGAGCAATTCGTAATTCGTGAGATGACAGAAATTTTTCGCATCGAAACAAATGCCTGGGGACAAGAAATTTTGCTGGGACTATCATGGAGTTGGTTTTGGGTGTTCTTTTGTGCAGGTTTAGCTTTTGTTATCATGCATATTTTATTTATGTGGTTTATAGATCCCGAAATGATAAGAAAAAGAAAAAAATCTATCTGAAGAATGGAAAAAGAATACAGTCAAACCTCAAAAAGCCTCCTCAAAATCAAAAATACTAAAAAAATCATAAGACACTATTTGCCCGATAGGATATTTCATTGGGTTATGGCTGTTTGCATTTTGGTTCTTTTATTCACTGGATTTCTACCCATCGTTGGTGTAAAATTTTCATGGGTTTCCCCACATTGGATTGCTGGAATTATTTTGACAGTGGCTATAATATTTCATATAATTCGTGCTGTTTTCTGGCAGGATTTTTGGTCAATGGTGATTAGTCTTAAAGATCTAAAAGGGGCTTGGGAAAGTACTAAATGGGTCTTAAAAATAGAAGAAAAAGTGCCAGATAAGCCCGGGAAATATCCTTTGCTTAATAAGTTATATCACCACATGGTATCGACTATGTCAGTAATCGTTGTTTCTACGGGATTGCTTATGATGGTTAAGATTAATACCCCATGGTGGGAACGCAATCCTTATTTTTTTGAGGATTGGACTTGGGGTGTGGTATATGTTCTTCATGATTTTGCTTCATTGTTTTTTGTTCCACTAGTCATGGTACACATTTATTTTGGAATACGACCAGAAAAAATATGGATGACAAGAGCTATGATTCTAGGATGGATAACTGGCAAAGAGTATGAAGATCACTATGATGATAAAAAGTGGAAAAATAATTAATTCTATTAAAACTTCAGAATTTAGAAATCTTAATCACAAATCTCAATGAACAAAAAAAAATTTATCTCAGCATTTCATGGTGCTACAGAAGCAATAGAAGAAGCATATGAATTTATGTTGGCCTATGCAGCACAAGGTAGAAATGATGAAGATGAATCAAGTTCACCTAACATAAGGGAATTATTAGTAAATGCAGAAAAAGCATTGTTAAAACTAGCAAATAAAATGGGGCTAGAGGATGGAGACATTAGAAAATTGTTTGGGAATGATTTTGAAAATTTTATAAATATTCTTAGTAATGACGCTAATAAATCTCATATTGCTGTTAAATTAGTTTTATCGAGCCAGATGATTACTTCCCAACTAATTGATAATCTGAACGCTTCCATTCATCTAAGAGCACTGCTTACAGATATATTTCTTGTTGATGAGTACATAAATAATGTAAAATAAATAATATAAAATTCCTCACTTATAGGCCACCACAAACCTAACTATAAAATAAACCTGTCTTCTGGTCTACGAATAAATACTTCTTTTTGGGGTGAGGATCCCAATAGGAAGAATATTTTCATCAACCAAAAGTATGGTTAGTTGTAGAGAAGGACGAAGGTGGGTTCGTTTCATTTGATCCCTCAAAAAATGACCCTGGACCAAGGAAATTAGTTAAGACGGTTGAACTCGATGAGAACAGTATGAGGTTAATCTGACAGGACCAATTTCTCTTGACAACTGGGAGTAACCTTATAGAATTATGCCGAGCGAATCGATAGCTAATTAAAACTTATATAAGCTAGAACCGCCCTCCTTTATAATGCACTTCAAAGAAAATTAATCAAAGTGAAGTCTTTTTAAGAGACTGCAGCCTTGATGAAGCAAAATTAATCATGAATTTACACATACCTAGCTCCAAACTCAAACCACCCCTAAATTGGGATCGTTCTGGGTTACCATCCTGGACATATTTCAACGAAGAGTTATTT
>CAJXCX010000171.1:0-2226 GCA_913051685.1 uncultured Spirochaetales bacterium | reverse complement strand
GACAAGCGATTTCTTGATATGCTTTATTGGCCGGTGATATTAATGTACTCGGATCGACAACTCTTTGTAAGCTGAATCCTCCAGTATGATTTGCATTAGTCATGCCAGGCAAATGCCTCTTTGCATTCGCCATTGTGAACGAATCTGCCGGTTGGTTAAGCGTTGAAGGTACAATCTTCGCCGCATCCGCTTCAGTCGTTTGGATGACTATTTTTGCTGGGTAAAATGTTATTATTACCGCCATAACAAAAGCTAATAAAATCTTCATATAGTTACTCCGAAATGTTAATTCACACTTCCATAATTATACAATTTTTATGTGTTGCTTGATTTCTTTTGCTTTTTCTTTTCTTTAGGCTCTTCCTTAAGAACCTCTTTTTGTATCGGTGGTAGCAAATGGGGGAAAGTTTCAACTACGAGCTGATACGTTAAACCTTTAACACCAAGATCCTTTGCTTTTATATTAACAAGGAACTCTGCTTCTCTGGGTGTAACGCCTTCTAGCATTTGTATATACATAGTCTCTCTTTTTACAGAATTAATATTTCTTCCTACGCAAAAAGCTTCTCCACCTGGGCCGTCAACAAAATATCTTAATTTTCGTATTTGTTGATACAACATAGTTGATGATGGATCTTCAGCACCCGCGTTAAAAGGTGGCTTCCCCTTAGGCAACAAAAATTTTACATCTGGATGAAATGTATACCACAATAAATTTTCCAGATGGTCTGTTTGATTGTTCTTAAGTAGCTCTCCTCTCTCTTCCTGGCTCTTTGCCTTATCTACTAATTCTAATAATTCTAATAATGATGTAGCCATAATCTAAAACTCCTGTATCGATTCAGTCATATCTTTTAATCGATGCTTAATGAAATAATTAAGCATTCTATCGCGACCTAAAAATTGGTCGCTTTCATAACGTGTTCTTATATTTATCTCGATTTTATCTGGGATACAACCCAAATCAATCAATGTTTCGTTGCGTTTAAAGTTTCTAAGAATCTCTCCCTCGAATGCTTTTTCCGGTGTTATATTTAGCCAATCAAGGATTTTTCTCTTAGATAATGGCTTCTGTCTTAGGCCTTCTACAAGGCAAGTATCACCTGAAAGAATATTAGGGATACCGTCAGTTCTATCACCTTTTACTATCAAGGCACGCAATTGTTTTTCCGGTTCCGGTTCTTTAATGAATTTTTTAGTTCGAGGAGACCATTGATAAACGTTAGGATATCGTTGTAATTGAATAAAATCCTTATCAGAGGAAACTATTAATATATTATAATCTCTAGAAGAATAATCCTTACAAATAACACCTATAATGTCATCAGCTTCACAACCATCCAGAGCAACTACTCTATAAGGCATATTTTCCGCCATTTCATCTCGTATTCCATCAAGAATCCCAAATAGCGCTGGCCAATCAACATTTTGTTTATTTTCTTCTCTCGCTTTCTTTCTATTAGCCTTATATTGTGGGAAAAACTCTTTTCTCCAATTATTTTTGCTATCACAACAAAAGACAATATCTTTTCCATACTTGGCACTAAATTTTGTTTTAATCATTTTAATATTATTAAGAACCATGTGCCTCATTACATCATTTTCTTTTCCTGGTTCAAAATGTTTTTGAAATTGCATAAAGTTTGCAATTATCATTTGATTGTAATCAATTAATATCATATTATTTTTTTCGTTTAAGTCTCACCACCTTTTTAACTATCTTTTTTTTAGATTTTTTAGTGGTTATTATTGTTTCACACTCTTCTGTCATTTTTTCATAAAATTTTATTAACCTATTTTGTTGGTGACCGCTTAAATGGCTATATGCTTCTTTAAAATCCGGATCTCCCTTTTTAGCTAATATTATTTCACTAGCTAACTCAGAAATTTCTACTTTTAAATGTTTAGCAACAGGCCTTGTGACTTTATTACGTTCTAAAAATTGTTTGAAATTAAATTTCTTTTTAAATTCATCATCGATTTGTTCATCGATAACTTCTTCTATATCATACCTCAATCTTCTCGCAGCTTCCCGGATTCTTTTTTGAATATCTGGTTTTATTTTATCGGGCTTGGAATCATTTACTACTTTGCGTACATTAGCAATCTCTTCTATCTTTTTTAACTTATCGATAAAGAGGGTTTCGAGGTGTTCTGGTAAATGATCAATCCCCCGTGTTTTTAACCGCGCAATATAACCAACATGCATTCCTACTGATTCTAAAT
>CAJXCX010000170.1:0-2235 GCA_913051685.1 uncultured Spirochaetales bacterium | reverse complement strand
TGGATAGTCCATTCTATGACAAAGAAATAATTATAGAGAACGAACATGCTTTTGCAATCTATGACGGGTTTCCTGTCTCCAAAGGACACACTCTTGTTGTTCCAAAGCGCTTAGTCCCAGAAATATTTGTTTTAAATGATGAGGAGTATCGAGCCTGCTTCGATTTGGTTAAAGAGGTAAAGGATTACCTGAAGAAGAAATATAATCCGGATGCCTTCAATATTGGTGTTAACAGTGGTGAGGATGCCGGTCAAACTGTTTTTCACGCTCATATCCATATTTTTCCAAGATATAAGGGAGATGTATCTAATCCAAGAGGTGGAGTAAGAAACATTATTCCAGGAAAAGGGGATTATTAAATTGAGTTACATAAGAGTAGTTGCAGCTGTAATAAAAAAAGATGGCAAAATACTTATTGCAAGAAGAAAAGAAGGTAAACACCTAGAATTTAAATGGGAATTCCCTGGCGGAAAAGTAAAGAAGGGGGAGAAAGAGGAGATTAGTTTAGCGCGAGAGTTGTTGGAGGAATTTAGCGTAGAAGTTAGAGTTCATCAATTTATCACAGAGTCCTTTTACGATTATGGACATATTAAAATAAATTTAAGGGCATATTTGGTAGAATACACCGGCGGTAACTTTAATCCTACAGACCATGACAAAATAGAATGGATTAAGATTGAAGACCAAAAACAATATGATTTTGCGCCAGCAGATATACCAATCAAAGATTACTTATTAACTCATGGTACATAAATTAATTGATATCCCTAACAATCAGCTTGATGAAATAATCAATAACTACATAGATGAATCTCATGAAATAGTAATTATTGTCTCATTTATTTTTGAAAAGGGGTTAGGCTTAATACTTGATAAACTAAGAAAATTTGCTCATAAGCATAGTCTAACAGTAATAACAAGTAACTATCTAAAGAGCACAGAACCAAGCGCTCTTAGAAAACTATTAGAACTTAAATCACTTGGTGCAGAAATTTATTTATTCGATTCGTTAAAATCCAATCAAAGCTTTCATATCAAAAGTTACTACTTTGCAAATTCCTCAACAAATTTTTCGAAATGTATTATTGGCTCTAGCAATATGTCATTTAGTGCCTTTAAAAAAAGCTATGAATTTAATGTGGAAATTGCGGAAGAAGGATTTGTTAATAACTTTAAAAGAAGCCTTAGTGATATACTTAATCACCCTTCTACATTAGTGTTAAGTGCAGAAATCATTGAAGAGTATGAACATTTCTATGATGAGAATAATAATCTAATTCTTCAATCTGAAAAAAATATTTATGAAGATACATCTAAAGATGTTGCCAATGATATTGAGGTTATTCCTTATAGAGAGCCAAATATCGTTCAAAAGGATGCACTAGAAATACTTAATTCTGTTCGGGAACTCGGGATAAAGAAGGGTTTGGTTGTAATGGCAACTGGACTGGGAAAGACAATTTTAGCGGCTTTAGATGCTTCATCTTTTAAACCAAATAGACTTTTGTTTGTTGCGCATCGTGAAGAAATTCTAAAGCAGTCACTAAATTCTTTTAGGATGTTCATGCCAGACAAAAGCTACGGTTTTTACCAAGGTAATACCAAAGAGATGGAAAGTGATTTTCTTTTTGCCAGCATTCAAACACTAGGCAAAAAGAGTCAGCTTGAGAAGTTTGATAAAAATCACTTTGATTACATCGTTGTCGATGAATTTCATCACGTTGGGGCAAGAAGTTATAAGAATTTAGTAGAATATTTTGAGCCAACGTTCTTCTTGGGATTAACAGCAACACCTAACAGGACTGACAACATAGATATTTTACAGTTTTGTGGGAACAATCTTTTGTACAAACAAGATTTAATTGATGGTGTTAAATTAAATCTTTTGTCATCATTTGAATATAGAGGCATAAAAGACAAATACGTTGATTACACTAAAATCACATGGAGAGGAAAGAAATTTGATGAAGAGGATTTAACAAATAATTTAAATACACGGGAAAGAGCACAGTATGTTTTTGAGAAATGGACAACGCATAAGCAAACGAGAACATTAGCATTTTGCGCTTCTATAAAACATTGTGATTTTATGACAGTTTTTTTCTCTAACCAGGGAATTAAGGCTGTGTCCGTTCATAGTAAATCACCTGTGAAAAGAGATGAAGCATTAAAAAGACTAAGCACAAACGAAATCGATATTTTATTTAGCGTCGACTTGTTTAATGAGGGAGTGGA
>CAJXCX010000169.1:0-2240 GCA_913051685.1 uncultured Spirochaetales bacterium | reverse complement strand
TTACGATTTAGATTTAACCGTTTTTAGACATTCCACTATGTATGGCAGTAGGCAATTTGCCACAAGTGATCAGGGATGGATAGGGTTTTTTTGCGAACAATTTTTCAGGAAGCCAAAAAATCTGATTGATATATATGGTATTGGAAAACAAACTAGAGATATACTTTTTTCTGATGATGTTGTACAACTTTATTATAAAGCAATGGATAGGTTTGATGTGTTAAAAGGTGAAGCGTTCAACATAGGAGGAGGAGCAGAGAATAGTATTTCTCTTCTTGAATTGTTCGATGTTTTAAAAGAAAAGACAGGTAATGAAATTAAATATAGAACTAATACAATGAGAAAAAGCGATCAAAAAGTCTATATCTCGAAAATTAATAAAATCAGCAATGCCATAGAATGGGTTCCGGATATTTCTTTAGATGCTGGATTAGATTTAATGTTAGAGTGGGTTAGGGACAAATGATGAGACTTTCAATTCTTATTCCTAGTTATAACGAGTTTCACAATTTGAAGGTGTTAATACCGGAGATACTAGGTGTTTTAAAGAATGTGGACTATGATTATGAACTGATAATTATCGATAGAGTTGAAACCAATCGCGATACGAGTTTGTTATGCCGCGAGTTGGGTGCGAATTACGTAAATCGTACCGGTGGCAACAAGTATGGTGATGCCGTACGAACAGGAATAAAATCCTCTACTGGTGAAACAATTATCTTTATGGATGCCGATGGGTCACATGATCCATGCGAGATACCAAGATTAATGGAACTTGTCGATAAATGCGACATCGCCGTAAGTTCCAGATATATTTCGTTAGCTAACAGCCAGAACGCCTACATAAAAGAACTAGGCTCTTTGTTCCTCAACTGGCTCTGCAGAGTTCTTCTGAATATTAACTGCAAAGATGTTTCTAATAGTTTTAAGGCTTATAGGGCTGACGATTTAAGAAAACTAAATCTTATCTCTGATAATATTGATATTATCGAAGAAATGGTTTACAAGTTGGTTAATTATAATGAAAATTATAAGATACTGGAAATTCCTGGAAATTTCAGAAAAAGGATTAATTACACATCAAGAAGAGAGCCTCTTGTGTATTTCGTTTCCTACGTAAAGACCATATTTAATCTAAAATTTAAGCACTAGTTTAATCTGTTACTTTATATGGACCTAAAATTCGAATATCCATATATCTTTTGTTGAAATGATTATAGTCCGTACCTAATTTGACATGCTCGAAGTTTGATGTTCGTTTAAATTTCTTATTAAAACACTCTCCAAAACCAGGTGAAAACTCACCTCCGAGAATTAGATATATTCTTTTAGCCTCATCATCTGTTTCGTTATTTAATTCAGCACAATTTCTTATATCGATGTTATTTGTCTCTTTTAGGTCGGAGGTCCAAAACAACCATGCTGCACCGTATGTTTTTGTATTCTCAGTAGCGGCGATGTACCCTGGCATGTCTGGATATGCGATTAGCCTATCTGACTTATAATTAAAACCCATTTGCTTTAGATGAAGACTGATATTATCTATGTTGTTAGCAATCTCTTTCTCTATTAGTACGTTCTTTAATCTACTGCTTGATATTGCTTCATGTGTTTGATACTTATATTCTGCATTTCTTCTATAGTGGAGAATCTGTTCTTTGTACACTATTATCAAGAGACTGCTTGATATAAAGAATATTAATATCAATCCGACAAGATACTTGAACTTGAATTTGAAACCACTGTTTCTAAAAAAAATAACAAAAGGTAATGCAAACGGACCCATTGACAGAGCAGAAAAGACTATAATGTTGCTATTGGTTCCAACCGGTGAAGCTAGCACGGCGAAAACAACTAGCGATGCTAGAGTCAGCTTTTTTAATACTAAGTCTTTAACTTCAGACTGGTTTGACCTCATATAGATAATTATTTGATGTAGAATGTATAAAAAATTAAAGATTAAAAGTAAAGAAAATATATTTAACAATATTTGACTACTCATGCTTGAAGGGGCGCCAGTTACCACATAGAATTCACCTAGCTCTTTAATGATTTTTTTGAAAGCAAGAAAGATTATTATTATTATTGATAAATATTGTATCGTCCTGTGTAGACTTAAAACCCTACTTCGTTGTTCTATTGTATGAGACTGCAAAATAAAATTTGTGATAAATATCAGAATAGATGCTATAAAAATCTTCAATGGGAAAACTTTATCAAAGTATCTACTGAAAAAGTCT
>CAJXCX010000168.1:0-2253 GCA_913051685.1 uncultured Spirochaetales bacterium | reverse complement strand
TGTATTTGTTAACCACTTTGGTTGCAATATCTTACGCTCTACTAATTGGCTCTCAAATAGAATTTAGTTCCGGAGGCACAATTCAGTTAACTGCTGAACCAATAGATGCAAACTCTATAGATTTAAAATCTACGTTTAGCGTTTTAGCTATAGATTTTAAAAATTTTTTCCATCTCATTGTTCAAAGAAATCCTATAGTGATAATGATTTTGTCTATTGTTTTAGGAATTGTTGTAAGGCTATCCTCTTTTTATAAAGAACAGGTGGTCAAAGCATTCTCCTATTTTAATGATTTTGTATTGCGAATTACTAACTATTTAATGCTTTTGGCACCTATCGCAATTTTCACTTTGTTCTCAAATTTATTAGTGAATTTGGAAGGAGAAATAGTATTTTCTCTAATTAAATTTGTACTAATCACGATACTTATTTTTCTTTTTTATATGTTCTTTTTCTATGGAATGATAATTAAGATGTTTTGTAAAACAAATCCCTATACTTTTTATAAAGACATACGAGAGCCAGTCCTCTTTGCATTTTTCTCTTCAAGCAGCTCCGCCACTATGCCTCTTACTTTAAAAACAGCGGACAACAATCTAAAAATAAAGAAAGAAATATCGTCTTTTGTTGTACCAATTGGAGCTACGGTTAACATGGATGGATCGGCAATCTATTTGGGGCTATCAGCAATATTTGTATCTCAATTGATAGGGCTAGATTTTTCTTTGCATGAGTACGTAATTATCTCTCTGACTGCAACAATTGGTAGCATTGGGGCCGCAGGAGTCCCTTCTGTGGCACTTGTCATGATGACGATTGTATTTACATCTGTAGGTATTCCTATTGAAGCTATTGCTATAATTGCGGGCATAGATAGGCTGCTTGATATGTTCAGAACAGCAATAAATGTGACAGGAGATTTAACTATAGCTAAAGTTGTGGATTCAATCAATAAAATTGGTTAATATAAGATGTGAATGTTTAGATTGATAAAGGCTATTATCGATTTCTTAAATAACTTAGACCAAAGACGCGGTTCTCAGAGGTCTGCTCCGTCTACAGGTTCGGAAGAAGCTAAAAAGAAGTTGAAGAAATTCGCGGTAATACTTCCAGCTATCTTTGTAATCTTGGCTGTTTTATCGAGTATTTATACAATCGACCCTGGAGAGGTGGGTGTAATTCAGAGGTTTGGAAAACTTTCATCTTATTCTGATCCTGGCTTACATTTTAAATTTCCTTTCGTTGATAGTCTTTCTAAAGTAAATGTTGAAAAAGTACGAAGAATAGAAATCGGATTCAGATCTGAAAGAGCAAGAATGAACGTTATTCAAGAATCATTAATGATTACAAAAGATGAAAACATCGTTGACGCTCAAGCTATCATACAGTGGAAGGTAAAGGAGCCAGGTTATTTTTTGTTTAGAGTTGCAAACCCCGAATTAACAATTAAAAACACAGCGGAAGTTGCATTAAGAAGCGTTATAGGTGTTACCAAGATTGATGATGCTTTAACGACTGGACGAGATGAAATACAGGTAAGAACGAAAGAATTCCTACAGAACCTATTAGATTCCTATACTTCTGGGGTTCAGGTAACCGACGTTAAGCTTCAAATTGTCGACCCTCCTGAAGAGGTAAAGGATGCCTTTAATGAAGTTGTGAGAGCCAAAGAGGATAAAGAGAGGCTTATTAACGAAGCCAAGGCGTTCTTTGAAGATGTCATACCGAAAGCAAGAGGTGAAGCCGAAAAAATGATTCGTGAAGCCGAGGCCTATAGGGAACAAAGAATATCAACTGCACAAGGTGATACTTCGAGGTTCAATCAAATATATTCTGAGTATAAAAAAGATAAGGACGTTACATGGACAAGGATTTATTTAGAAAAACTTGAGTCAATTCTGCAAAGACCAAAAAAGGTCATAGGGACTGACTCATCTAGTGGGGCAATTAATTTACTACCACTAAAAGAGGTTTTCAAGGACTAGCGAAATGAAAAAGATTCTGCCGATTATATTCTTACTGCTTCTTCTTTCCCCTTCGTTTGTGTTTACCGTAGACGAAAGAGAGCAGGCAATCATAACTGAGTTAGGTGAATTTAAAAGAGCTCTTACAACACCAGGCCTACATTTTAAGAAACCATTTATTGAGAAAATAACCCGTTTCGAGAAAAGAATACTTTCTACTGATGCACCACCAGGACAGTATTTGACTTTAGATAAAAAGAGATTGGTTGTTGATTTCCTTGCTAGATGG
>CAJXCX010000167.1:0-2276 GCA_913051685.1 uncultured Spirochaetales bacterium | reverse complement strand
CCTCCTCGCAGTTATTAAAAAATATGTCACCATTCTTGTTTTTGATATCGCTTTCTGCTCTCAATATGGGGCTTTTGAATTCAATAAAAAAGTTCAATGCACCGGCATTCTCACCTGTCATGCTTAATCTAGGAATTATTTGTACGTTAATCATCTCTCATCTTTTTTTCTCATTAGATATCTTTCTTTTGTCATACGCGGTACTTTTTGGGGCATTGCTTCAATATGGTTTTCAATTACCTTTCATATTTAAAAACAACCTTAACTACTTTTTTACTTTCACCGATATAATCAACGACAGAACGATTAATATTATAAGAGTTATTGTCCCCCAGGTTTTTGGGCTAGCGATATATAATTTGAACATTTTAATCAATACCCAATTTGCCTCCTTTATGGAAAAAGGTTCTGTCACTTACCTGTATTTGGCTGAAAGATTGATAGAATTCCCACTTGGAATTTTTGCTGTATCAATCGCAACCACATCTTTACCGGATTTTACTAATCTTTATTTAAACAAAAAATTCAAGGAATTTGCTACATTAATTAACGATAGAATTAAGTTTTTGTTGTTTCTATCTACTCCTTGTGCTGTGGCCTTTATGTTTTTGGGTACTACAATATGTTCCATCTTGTATTCAAGAGGAAAGTTTACAGATGCAGATGCTGCTTTAACAGCTAAAGCTTTATTTGCCTATTCTATTGGTCTAGTATTTGTAGCGGGAGTACGAGTTGTAACACAAGCTTTTTACGCTATTAAGGATACGAAAACACCTGTTTGGTTTGCTGGTAGCAATTTGATTATCAACTGCGTTCTTTGTTACTTCTTTGGTTTTTTCTTAAATTTAGGCTTTATTGGTCTTGCTTTGGCGTCCTCAATCTCGGCGGCGGTTCTATTTGCATTGTTAACTATAAGATTAAGAAAACATTTTCATGAGATTGATATAATCGGTATTGTTAAATATTTCATTATTATTCTTGCCATCTCGATATTGTCTATCTTGCTTAGCTCGTGGGTGGTTGAGTTTGTCAAAGCAACTTACTTTGATTTTGGATTATCCATAAGTTTTATATTTATAGTCCTCCTATCGGTATTTGCTTATATCGGATTGGCGAAACTTGCCGGTTTGAAAGAACTAGGAATGATATTTAAATAAATTTTATTGTACATGTTTTTATTTTGTTTTAATCTTAGACCATAATGAAAGTCTTGGTTATCAATGGGCCGAATCTTAATATGTTGGGCACTAGAGAAGAAGATTATTATGGCGTGTTAACTCTAGATCAAATCAACAAGCTCATTCTGGAAAAGGCTAAGAAAATGAAAATCGATATAGATTTCTTCCAGTCCAATGAAGAAGGGAAAATAGTATCGAAAATTCAAGAATGTTCGAAAGAAGATAGCTTTATTATCATTAACCCTGCTGCTTTTACTCATACAAGTATAGCGATTAGGGATGCTCTACTATCGGTGAAAGCCAAATTTATTGAAGTTCACTTATCGAACATATTCAACAGAGAGGATTTTAGACAACACTCATTTGTATCTTCAATAGCCCTTGGTGTTATCTCTGGTTTTGGCCACCACGGTTACTTAATGGCTTTAGATGCCTTGAATGAGATACAAAAGTAACATTGTAAAATGAATTATTCTTGGAATGCAAAGAGTCCAGATGTAGAGAAGGCTCGGTCTTTATCTTCTGAGTTAAAAATCTCGCATTTTCTTTCAAAGCTTTTAATAAATAGGAATATTGACTCATACGAAGCGGCCTACCAATTTCTCCATCCTTATCTAGAGAAAAATGATGGCAGTCTTAATCTACCGGACCCTTTTTTATTAAAAGGCATGGAGGGTGGGGTTCAAAGAATTATCCGGGCAATCGAAAGTTCGGAAAATATAGCAATATATGGAGATTTTGATTGTGACGGCATTACTTCAACCGCGATTTTATATAGTTTTTTAAAAAGAATAGGGGCGAATGTTATTCCTTATAACCCAGAACGACTTGAAGAAGGATATGGAATCAACTTTAATTCTATAAAAGACCTTGCATTAAAAGGGGTCACACTAATCATTTCCACTGATTGTGGTATCTCCGAAAACCAAGTAGTCAGCAAAAGCAAAAAAATTAAGCTGGTAGCTAACGACGATGTCAAGATTGTTAGTGTTGATTTTGTTATCACCGACCACCATTCTGTACCGGACGTTACTCCAGATGCTGTATCGATTATCAATCCTAAACAACCGGGATGCAGCTATCCATTTAAGGAAATAT
>CAJXCX010000166.1:0-2277 GCA_913051685.1 uncultured Spirochaetales bacterium | reverse complement strand
GTTGTGCCTTTCTACTCATACAATATTATACACAATTAAAATGGTTCCAAAATCTCATTATTTGATTTTTTAATTATATCTATATCTCCAGTTGTTACGAACTTGCCATTATCGAGAATAGATATTTTATCAGCTATTGAAAAAGCAAAGTCGATATTATGCGTAACAACAATTTGTGTTATATTTTTCTCCATTTTTAATCGCTTAATAATTTGGGAGATAATTTTAGTATTGATTGGATCTAATTCCGCTGTGGGCTCATCATACAAAAGAATATCAGGACTAATTATCAAAGACCTCGCGATGGCTACTCGCTTTCTCATTCCACCACTTAATTCAGACGGCATTTTATCAGCCGTATCCTGTACGCCCAATTCGTTTAATATTTTTGATGCTTGTAAAACCCTATCTTCCTTTTCTCCAATATCGTGCTCATCTAAAAAAATTGTTACATTATCAAGAACATTTAAAGAGTTCAGTAAAGCTGCCGTCTGAAAAACGTAGGACATTTTTAAAGTTTGCACCTCTTTATCACGTCGTGAATATTTACCATCAATTAAAATTTCTCCTGAATCAGCTTCAATTAGATTTATTAATATTTTTAACAATACCGACTTTCCTGTTCCAGATTTTCCTAGAATTACATGAGTTTGATTCTTTGCAAAATCACAAGAAAGTGAATCAAGCACCACTTTTCCACTAAAAGATTTACTTATATTCTTTATGGAAATGCAATCTTTCAAACTCACAATATACCCACCAATATTAAAAATCTTGTTAAAAAGTAGTCTAGCAAAAGTATAGAAATAAAAGATGCAACTACAGACTTTGTTACCGAATATCCAATCTCTCTTGGCCCCCCTTGCGTTAGCAAGCCTACCGAACAAGACACGATGGAAATGGTAATTGCGAATAAAAACGATTTGATAATACCGGCTAAAATATCCGAAAGAGTTACCACTTGACTTAAATCGCTGTAAAAAGAAGAAAACGAAACAGAGATGGTTTGATTCATCGATGATACCAAAGAGCCACCAAGCCATCCTATCAAATCCATATACACTACCAATAAAGGCAAGGCTATCAAACATGCGAGGAACCTAGGTAGAACCAAGAACCTTACTGGATCAATATCCATTGTTTTTAATGCAGCTATTTCCTCATAAACACTCATGGACGAAATTTCAGCTGTGATTGACGACCCAACTCTACCCGCCATAAGAATAGCTGCCATTACCGGAGCCAATTCAGTACATAGGGAAATGCCCACTATGCCACCTATTTTATCTTGAATACCATAATTTGATAATTGAACACCTGTTTGCAAAGCTAAAACTGCACCTATCGACAGAGAAATTAAGGCCGCAACAGGTAAAGTTCGATTCCCCATATCAAACAATTGGATAACAAATTTGTGAGAAGAAGATTTAAAATATCTAATTGATTTTATGGTCTTCCACAAAAGACTAAGAAATTCGCCGACGCCAGTAATAATTGCAAGTATTTTATTCATATATTTATTGGAATATATAATATTCTAATTTTTGAATTATCACCAGTTTCAAATCCTAGTAATCCACCTAGAATATTAAATTTTGTTTTCTCTACTTCTGATTCGAGAGAAACTATAGGAAGCAAGAAATTGACACTAAACTTTTTACGTTGATTTTCTTTATCGTTTTCAGTTTTAATAAGATTAAACAGAAATGAAAATTGTGAGGACTTAGAATCATCTTGCAATCGTACTATGGACCACATCGGGGACCAAATTTTTCGAATTTTTTCATTTTTAGAGAAAAAACTTTCAACAGGTGAGAATATTCTAAAATCATATCCATCTTCATATGTATCTTTTGAATAGAGAGGCCAGAGGCTCGAGAACTCCTTTTTTACAGTGTTCGTTCGTAAGTCATAATAAGTATCTTCTTTGTATAGAAAAAACAGAAAACTTTTTGTTTTAAAATAATCAGTTGCTAATATTTCATTCTTGTATCTATATAATGGCCACAAATAAAAACCTTTTTCGACATTACGCGTTTTAACGTAAGAATAAAAAGGGAAAAATCTTTGACTTTTAATATTAACTCCTTTCTTGTATTGAATAATGGGCCAGGGCATATTGTAAGTTGTCTGATTTCTTGTTTTGTCTAAATAGATATTAAAAAACGGCCACAAGTATGTCTTAGACTTGTGAAGTGACGAATTTGATGAAAGATAGAATGGAAAATAAATTTTCTCCTCAAGGTTGATGCCTCCTCCCGTATCTTTTTTGTACGA
>CAJXCX010000165.1:0-2289 GCA_913051685.1 uncultured Spirochaetales bacterium | reverse complement strand
ACACTGGTGCGGTTGTATTCGCAACTCTTGCAAATAAAGGTTTTTTTCCTAAAAATTGGCTTGATACATTTTGTGAAAACGAAAGTAAAATCCCCGGCCATATTGACAATCATACAGTTCCTGGTGTTGAACTCTCTACCGGATCCTTGGGACACGGTTTGTCGGTCGGAGTTGGAATGGCAATGTCATTAAAACATAGAAAGATAAAAGCCAATGTCTTTGTTCTTTTGAGTGATGGAGAAATGAATACTGGCAGTACTTGGGAAGCAGTGATGTTTGCATCTCACCACAAATTGAACAATACAATTGCTATTGTCGACAAGAACAAAATCCAAAGTTTTGGACGAACTAAGGATATTATCAATCTGGATCCTTTGGGGGAGAAATGGGAATCGTTTGGTTGGAAAGTATATGAAATTGATGGCCACAATCACAAAAAATTAAAAGAAACCTTTTTAAAAGCTAAGAAATCCAAAACCAAGCCGGTAGTTGTAATCTGTGATACTATAAAAGGAAAAGGATTAAAAGACATGGAGGATAAACTTGTTTCTCACTATAGGCCTCCTACCGATGAAGAAGTCAAACAGGTTATGGAAGAAGTAAGATGAAAATTTTATCTCTAAGAGAGCAGTTTGTTTCTAGATTGATTAAATATTCAAAAAAAAATAAAAATTTATTTTTATTGACTGGAGACTTAGGCTTTTCTGTTTTGGAACCATTTAGAGAAGAAAATCCGAAAAGGTTTTTCAATATGGGAGTATCGGAACAAAACATGATGGGTGTAGCAGCCGGTTTGGCTTTAGAGGGAAACACGGTATTCACTTATTCAATAGCTAATTTCGCAACCTCGCGTTGTCACGAACAAGTAAGAAATGATATTTGTTACCATGACCTTAATGTCACTATAGTAGCTACAGGAGGAGGATTGGCGTATGGTGCCCATGGATACACCCACCATGGCATTGAAGATATAGCTATAATGAGATGTCTACCTAATATGACTATTTATGCGCCATCCGACAGATTCGAACTGGATTTGTGTTTTGACAAGATTCTACGTAATAAAGGACCTAAATATCTCAGGCTAGCTAGGGGTAAAGAGTCTGATATATATCAAAAAGCTATTCCAAAAAACACCGAAATCATTGAGCTTGAAAAATCTTCGGACATTACGTTGCTTGCTTGCGGCCCTATATTAGAGCAGGCTATCGGATGCGTTAATCATTTTAAGAATAAAGGAATAAACATAGGTCTCTATTCTTTGCCAATAATTTCTCACAGTTTATCATCAAAGATTAAGAGATTGCTTAGTCTATCTTCGATTTTTATAACGGTTGAAGAGCATAAAAATATTGGGGGCTTTGGTAGTTTTATTTCTGAATTAGCAATTAGTATGAACAGACCTCCACGAATAATTTCTTGTGGTGTGAGCCCTAAAAGTATTAACTCAATAGGAAATCAAGAACATTTAAGAAAAATAAATCGAATCGATCAATCTGGGCTCATCAAGATAGTTTCAAAAGTTTTATAAAAATTATATTGATCCTAAACCACGATGGTCAACTCAGAAGAGTGAAGCTAATCAGTAATTTTCCGGATTGTGACTGCTCTAATATTTAGATCCTTATCTGTTTTGATTTTCTTAAACAAATGTATCCACAATGCTTTATGTTTTTTTGCACTAGTTTTTCCTTGAAGCTTAAAGGTAAAATCGTTACTCTTGTTAAATTTTTTACCCCACTGAGTGATATCAAAGTCAAAAAGACTTTTATCTAATTCGATTGAATCATTCGTACTAAAGGAAATTTTATAAGTGCCCATATCAAGATCGTTTTGAATTGCTATAGAAAAAATAACGCCAACGTAATCTTTGTTGATTCTGACTTGCTCTTTGTGGAATTTAATTTCTGGGTAAATATTAATTGCATGATTTGCGAAATAAAAGAATTCCTTATTTTGCAAATCTGATGCAGAACAATCTTTCTTGTGGAAGGTATCCCCCGCTTTTAGTTTGCTAAGGCTAACCTTGTCACGGTCCGTTATGCAAGGGCTAGGAAACATTGTGATTACCGTATTGATTTCCTCTTTATTTACATTGTTATTAAATGAAGCGATTTTATAGAGAGAGTCACCTTCAATAGGGGTTATTCTTAGCGAGTTAAATACCCTCTTTAGTGTTTTTATATTGTAAAATGCGTATTGTCCATGATAGCTATCACGAGTGCTCTCAACTATTGGATTTAGGTTGAATTTTGATTTTAGTTCATCCATTATCTGCCTTCCGTCATC
>CAJXCX010000164.1:0-2293 GCA_913051685.1 uncultured Spirochaetales bacterium | reverse complement strand
TAGGATCCATATGTATAGTAGGTGCATGTTCATTAACATATTCGCTAATTAAAACTAATGCGGTTTTCATAGCAACTTGTTCGTCGCTTGATGTTCTTGCTCGCTTTTTAAACTGATCAAATCTTTGAACAAATTCTTCAGGTTTAATATTCCATTGTTGAACTGTTTGAGTAGAAATACCTTGAGGAAATAATTTTGTAGCATCTATTGCTAAATCAATATCACCACTAGTACTTCTTTTACCTACCGAACCTGTAGGATGAAAATCGCTAGGATTTATATTTGCTCTAGGAAAAACTTGTTTTAATTCTGCAAAGTATCGTTCTAAGGTAGGCTGAATATTTTCTCGATTAATGCGGTCGGTATTACCTCCAAAGACGTTACCGCCTTCTAATATAACCTCCCTGACTAGCATTAAATTTCTCCGAATTGTTTTTTATATCTATTTTGTTTGGCAAGTTTATTGTATGCATTTACTAATGTTTCCATCTTGTCTTGAAACACCGGGTTGTCGTTATTGTATAACAATTTATATGCTCGCCGTACCATAAACGGATCTGCAGGGTCATTAATATCTGCGGTTGCAATGCTTTTAGCAAGTTCCATTAATTGTCTAGCAACATTACTTTGCAATGACTTAATATCATATGTTCCACCACTGCCAGGAAAAACGTCGGTGCTAAAAGGATCCTTAGGATCTTCTTTTAATCTATCAATTACATCTTTCTCAGTAAAAGCCTGTTGGATTCTACGTTTAGGTCGTGGACCTCGCATCACTCTTTTTCTAGTTCCTGCTATTTCAATTTCGGCTATTTTCATGTTTTATCCCTGTATATCGCTTGCTTTGCCAAAGGTGGTCTTTTTAGATTGATGTGTTACTACCCCTGGTTTTGTTTTTTGTGTTGGGGTTTTGCGAGGATATCTTGCTCTCCAATCTTCTAAAGAACCTCCTCCGGAAGATATCTGTGCCATCGTTGCAACATCTGTTGGCGACATACCATATTTTTTTCTATGTGGCATCATTCTTTGAGCCATTTGGTCCATGTTTGGACTTCGACCAGCATAAGGTTGTCCTCCTGCGGCGGACCATTTACGTTGAGCATCATCTCTTGCACTTTGTTCTGAACTATATTTTCTGCCCCAATGACCTTGCTTATTGTATTGGTACCATTCTTTACCGGTCTTTTTATCTATGCCTTTTCTATAACGAGCAGACTGACCACTCGAATCACCGCTAGTAGGGGAAGTTATTAGTTCCGCTTCATTTATTATCTCAGATATTTTCATTTTTTCACCCAGTTCTTTCCATCCCAAATTTTACCAAATCGATTCATGTTTCCTTTTTTTACGCCAGATGCTCTAGCGGCATCAGGAGAATCTCTGTCAGCCCAGTAACCTGGTTGTCCGGGTTTATCACCAGTCCAAATCTTATGACGTGGTCCGATGTTTCCCATTTTTGGTTTATTTTCTGTTATTACCTCAGATATTTTCATTGCTTGGTGCCCGTTTCATTCCTGTTACGAATTTTTTTGGATCTTGATTTTTAATGCTAATCAAAAGCCGTCGATGTAAATCTAGTGCTACTTCTTTATCATATGTTTCATAAATCATATCAATCAAATTAGTTACAGTTGATACAATATGCTGTCCACGAGATTCAATAACCATGCCTTTATTCTTAGGAGGTATTACTTCGTTGATCTCTTGTAACAGACTTTTAGTTCTACGTTGCATATTTTTTAGATCCTGTTATAAATATTTATATGAAATTGACACATATTATTGAACAACCCGAAGGGCCTCCGCCCATTAATCTTCAAGCAATCGAAGGCATGATTGATCAAGTTGTCCCCGATCCTGCATATGCTGATGAAATCCGTCAAGCAATCGGTATGTTAGGAAGCGGACGACAATTAACTCGTGAACACAACCAAGTAATATTGACATATCTTACAATGATATCTGGTTAATGTATCTTTTTAATTAACGATTTTAATCTATCTGTTTGGTCAACTGTTACTGCTTCTTTTGGTTCAGTATCACGCATTGTTGACGTCTTTTTTAGTTTTTCGTACAGATTTTCTTGCGGTGTTTCTTCCATATCATCTGCTAAATCTTGTATTCTTAGTGTATTAATATCAAAATCTAATTCTACTTTTTGTCCTACACCACTACTGGATCTAGTTTTCATAAATTGTATTTGCACTCTACCACGTTCTCGCATTATTCTACTAGTAAAAATTGCAATAACATTATCTGCTGTTTGTATTTTACTAATACCACCTGCAATATG
>CAJXCX010000163.1:0-2329 GCA_913051685.1 uncultured Spirochaetales bacterium | reverse complement strand
ATTTCTAAAGGAGTTGGCTTACGTCCGAGGTCCTTTTGTAGCGCAGTGCTTGCTTTAAAGACCTTGCTGGCTTGTTCCAGAACATAAACTGGAACTCTAATAGTCCTTGTCTGATCTAAAAGTGCACGTGATATAGCTTGGTGAATCCACCATGAGGCATACGTAGAGAATTTAAACCCTTTAGTATGATCAAATCTTTCTACGGCTCTCATTAGACCTACATTGCCTTCTTGGATGAGATCCTGTAGGGCCAACCCTCTGCCTATATATCGTTTTGCAATACTAACAACAAGTCTTAAATTGGCTTTAACGAATCTGTCTTTTAATGAATTGGCTAACTGCGTGTAAGCCCTGATGTATCCTTGAAGCTCAGCAAGTCTTTTTCTTCGTCCACCTTTTAATAACAATATCTTTTTTTTCTGGGTCGCTGTAATGTCTGAGGATTGAATTCTATCAACCAATGTTTGATAATTCGCTGCGTGAGCTTCGGATTGCTTGATTTTTGCAGATACTTCAACTTCTTGTTTGGATTTTAATAAAGGCTCCAAAGACATATCTTTAAAATATACGTACAGTAATCGATACTGCTCATCTGGTACCCAGTCCTTTTTCTTCTTTTGCGTACTAACATTTCTTAGTGTTGCTTTTTGATATTCTTCTAAAAGCGTCTTGTCATCCAAATCGGTCGAGTCAGAACTAGAACTAGAATTAGAATTAGAACTAGAACTAGAACTAGAATTAGAACCATACCCTTCATGCTCATTCGAACTCATAACATATTATCCTATAGCTAAAGTGCCCCTAATTATACTATGTTTATATAAATAAGTGAAGAAGGAGCTGGCCCGGAAGGGGTTGAACCTCCATTGCTTGGACCAAAACCAAGAGTCCTGCCATTAGACGACGGGCCAATCTGTAGATAATACAGAAAAATCAAATAAATTCAATCAACTAAGAAGCTCCATCCTTCAACCGAATTCGTTTTTACAGCTTTCACATTTATATAAGATTGAAGATATTTTTCAGCATCTTTAGTATCGAATCCATCGTCCAAGATAGCAAATACTGTCGAGCCGCTCCCAGATATCGAGTAATTAGACAAACCAAAATCATCTAAAATATTAAAAATATTTTTATATTGTTGGTGTTTCTCTATTAACATGGGAAGGAAATCGTTCTTTAGATGTAAATCCTGATTGTTAAAACAAATCTTTTTTGGTGAGTTCCGCTGCACAGGGTTTTCCTTATTGGAATGCTCCTTGTCCCATAAATCATAAAGATCTTTAGTTCCAGATTCAAAACCTGGAAATATAAGCAAATATCTAAGCTTGGGGGGATTCTTGATGATTTCCACAACATCTCCCCTTCCTGAAATTCTCGCGGTTCTAGAATAAAGAAAGAATGGAACATCAGACCCTAAACTTTTAGCCATTGCTAACAATTCTGGAAAATTATCTATATGGAAGAACTTTGAGAGGCCTATTAGGATAGCGGCTGCGTTGCTACTACCTCCTCCCATGCCAGACCCTAGTGGTATATTTTTTTTTACGGATATTTTAATAGATTGTTTTATTGAAAAAGTATTATAGAAAGATTCCGCGGCTTTGAGAATTAAATTATCACCAATCGGAATCTCTGGACCCGAAGAATTTAATTCGACAAGTTTAGAGCTGTCAGCAGCCTCAATCACTATACTATCTTGTAATCCAATTGTTTGGACTACAGAGCTAATTTCATGGTAATTATCATCTCTTTTCTCTTTGATAATCAAATCTAGATTTATTTTCGCTGAGGAAAAAATCTGTATTTTGTTCATTAGTTATTAATTCTATATATATTTAAAAATAATTAAAGTAATCCCCTAGTGTCGTCACACTTGACAACTTATTAATTATGTTCTTTGTTTAACATGTGAGTTATACAATTGATAAATCTAGAAAATTGTTCCAAATAGCCTCTAAAATCATACCCGGAGGTGTGAATAGTCCAGTAAGATCGTTCAAAGCTGTGGGGGGCAATCCTATTTTTATAAAAAATGCTAATGGTCCTTATGTCTTTGATGAGGACGATAATAAATACATTGACTATATTGCTTCTTTTGGTCCACTCATTTTTGGTCATTCAAAAAAAGAAGTAATCGATGACGCATTTGCAGCAATGCAAAAGGGGACCACCTTCGGTGCTTGCCATAAAAACGAAATTAAACTTGCCCAATTAATATCCAATACCATACCATCAATGGAAATGTTGAGGTTGACCAATTCAGGAACCGAAGCGACCATGAGCTCGATTAGACTCGCAAGAGCATTTACAAAAAGAGATAAAATAA
>CAJXCX010000162.1:0-2339 GCA_913051685.1 uncultured Spirochaetales bacterium | reverse complement strand
TTGTCTGAGCCTGAATTTATCATATTTGATGAACCAATGTCTTCGCTAGATATAAAATCCCAATCGGAAATAATTATAATTATCAAAGAACTTATGAAATCGAGCAATTTAACCGTCTTGTTCATAACGCACGATTTTAGACTGATTAAGAATTTATGTGATAAAGTCATGGTTTTATCAGGTGCGGAAATAGTGGAGATGGGCATAACCAGTCAGGTATTTAATAATCCAGAACATACCGAAACAAAAAAACTCTTGCAAGTTGTAAAATAATGATATTGTCCTATAATAGACGTTAAAAAGGATGATTATATGGCAGTACCAAAAAGAAAGTCTTCCAAATCTAAGGTTAGGAAAAGAAGAAATCATCAAAAAATTTTGCTTGCTGGTCTTTCGAAAGATAAAAAATCTGGGGAGCTTAAAATATCTCATAGATATAGTTCCATTGAAGATTACGAGGCATCAAAGAAAGTCTAATCGTTGAGTATGTTCTTGTTGCAGGGTGTAAAAAAAATATGTTAGCGTTGGTTTTTCCAGGGCAAGGTTCCCAATTTGTTGGAATGGGTAAAAATCTTCATGACAATTTTAAGATAGCCAGAGAAACATTTGCGCAAGCAAGCGATAAACTTGGGATAGACATGAAGGAGCTTTGTTTCGAAAACGAGGATGTTCATTTAACTGTAAATGCTCAGCCTGCTATCTTAACTGTAAGCACTGCAGCCTACAGAGTTTTAAATTCGGAGAGAAATATTAAACCAGATTTTGTGGCCGGACATAGTCTTGGTGAATATTCAGCCTTGGTGGCTTCTGGTTCTTTAGACTTTGAAGATGCGATTTGGGCCGTAAGAAAAAGAGGTGAATACACACAAGAAGCAGTGCCACTCGGAGTAGGCGGAATGGCTGCCGTTTTGGGTTTACCAGACGAGCAGGTTGATGAAATTTGCAAGGAGGCATCGGAAAATGATTCCTATGTTGCACCAGCAAATTACAATAGTATTGGCCAAGTCGTCATATCCGGAGTCAAGCATGCAGTCGAGAAAGCCTCTGAATTAGCAAAAAAAGCTGGAGCACGAAGAGTTGTTTTGCTCGATATTAGCGCTCCTTTCCATTCCGAACTTATGCAATCTGCCGTTGAGAAAATGAAGATAGTTCTAGATTCGATTAGCTTCCTAGATTTTAAAATACCTATGGTTTCCAACTTCAATGCAAAAACCCTTAGTGATAAAGACAAAATTAAAAATCTTCTTCTTGATCAACTAATCAGCCCAGTCCTATGGCATCAATCTATTAGTCATCTTAATAAAAATTTAGGAGTTAAAACCTTTCTTGAGGTAGGACCAAAAAATGTTTTATCGGGATTAATTAAGAGAATTGCGCCAGATTGCGAAATATCTAATTTTGGTGAAAAAGCTGATTTGGAAAAATTATAAAAATGTTAAATAATAAAATTGCATTAATAACAGGTGGCTGTAGAGGCATAGGCAGAGCTGTAGCGCTAGAATTTGCTAAGGCAGGAGCTACTGTCATTCTAAATGACGTAAGCTCCGAAGATTCAGCACAAGAAGTGTTAAAAGAGATTGAAGATTTAGGCGGTCAATCTGAATTTCTACAATTTAACATAACTGAATCTGATACGGTAGAGGAAAAAATCAAATATGTATTAGAGAAGTATGGCAGAATAGATATTCTAGTTAACAATGCAGGAATAACGCGAGATTCGTTGTTTATGAGAATGAAAGAAGAGCAGTGGGACGAAGTTTTTAACGTAAACATGAAAGGTGTTTTTCATTGTACGAAAAACGTGGTTCGGTCAATGATTAAAAATAAATATGGGAAAATAATTAATGTTGCTTCAGTGGCTGGCGAGATGGGCAATCCAGGTCAGGCAAATTATGCATCTACAAAATCAGGAATAATGGGATTCACTAAGTCTTTAGCGAAGGAATTGGGATCAAAGAATATTAATGTCAATGCTGTAAGCCCAGGATTTATAATGACGAATCTTACGGATGTGTTGCCAGAGGAAACTAAAGAGAAGTATAAGGAATTAATACCACTTTCGAGATTTGGTGAACCAGAAGATGTGGCAAAAGCTATATTGTTTTTAGCCTCAGATGATTCATCATATATAACTGGAGAGATTTTAAGGATTAATGGTGGTCTTTACACCTAAAGGAGGATTTTATGTCAGAAGAAATAAAACAGAAAGTGATCTCAATGATTGCCTCACAATTGGGTAGGAACGAAAGTGAGATTACGCCGGATTCTCAATTTATTGAGGATTTAGAGGCTGATTCTTTAGTTTTGGTTGAGCTTATTATGAGTATGGAAGATGAATT
>CAJXCX010000161.1:0-2347 GCA_913051685.1 uncultured Spirochaetales bacterium | reverse complement strand
AGGGAGAAGATAAGGTTGGTTTAGACGATTATCTGTGTAACCACTCGGTGGAAGAATTAAAACAGTTGCCAGTCCGTGAGGTTAATAAACTTACACTTGATGAAATGCTTGAGAAGGCCACACCTGATACTCTGCCAGATGAAGTGCAGAAGATAGTCGAGAGGATTGCAAGTATTAACAAGGAATCTGAGCAGTCACTATACATTAACAAGCTAAAAGAAAAAACTGGCATATCAAAGAGGGCTATTTCAAGCGACATGAAAAAATATGCACAACAAGGTTCAGTAGAGCCAAAATCCAAACAAAAACTTTGTGCAAACTTCCCTGGCTTAATTGATGTTGTTGTTGATGATACAAAAGAGGACGGAAGCACATTATTCATGGTAAAAGAAGGTAATAAGATACATTACACAGCAGAATGGGAAATGCGTTCAGGGAAATGCTATATACCACCAAGCCAGGAATTTCTACCATTTATATTACCACGAGTCAGCAAGGTTAAGGAATGGTATCAATCTGATAACGATACACAGTTATTTAAAGACCTGATAGCCTATTTTAAAAGGTTTTCCTATTTACCAGACGAACAACTAGTAGTCGTGATTTGTAACGTATTTCTTACTTATATTCAAGACCACAAGGATGTCGATTATTTACCCATGCTTTTGTTCTGGGCAGTACCAGAAAGGGGTAAAAGCCGAACTGGCAAAACTATGACATACGTTTGTTTTCGTGGGATTCACGTTGTTGAGCTACGAGAAGCGAATCTGTTCCGATACTCACAAGATATGAAAGCTACATTGTTCTTCGATATTATGAATTTATGGAGGACGGCAGAAACAAGCAAAACGTCAGACATTTTGTTATTACGATACGAAAAAGGAGCCAAGGTGTCCAGAGTGCTGTTTCCTGATAAGGGTCCATTTGAAGACATGGAACATTATGACATTTATGGTTCTACAATTATGGCAACTAACGAGGCAGTTCATAAAATATTAGATTCAAGGTGTATTCCTATAACAATGCCGAATAAGCCAAGTAGTAGCTATGAAGACCCAAAGCCAGAGAAGGCATTGGAGCTTAAAGAAAGACTAACGGCTTGGAGGGCAAGGATATTAGAAAGACCTTTGTTGGAAATCGGAACTATAGAGGGATTAAGCGGTAGATTATGGGATATTTCAAGGCCAATGTTACAGGTATGTAAACTACTTTATTCTGAGGGAACAAACCTTTTGAAAAAAGCACTTCTAGAGGTAGCCTCACAAAAGATAGAAGATAAAAAAACTGGTATTGAGGGTCAAATAATAGAGGCGATAGATGAACTTTCATTAGATAAAAAAATACTTCCAGAATGGGAGATCTTGCAATCAGAACTATTGAGATTACTCAATGGTGACAGACCAGCCCAGCATCAATTAACACCGCAATATTTGGGTAAGAAACTTAAGGCTATTGGCATAAAAACCAGAAAAGTACATGGATATGCTGAAGCCCAACTCAAGAAATCAGAATTTGACATCTTGCTTGCTCAGTACGGAATTATTGAACCCCCACCCCCTACAGAAACTCTACCAAACGCTACCACTCTCCCAAGCAATGATATTGATAACAAAGAGCCTGGGCATTTGGTAGAGAGTGGTAGAGAGTTACAGGGGGGTATAGATTTAATGGAGATAGAAATATGATGGTATTGGACGATCTGAAATATTTAGGCTATGAAGTACAAGTTAAAGAGAACAATATCAAGCTATCATATAAAGGTGAAGGTAAACCTGACAAAAGTAAAGTGATGCCGCTTATTGAGAGACTTAAAGTCAGCAAAAATGATGTTATTAGAATCCTACAAGAAACTGAGTCTGTTGCGCCACCCGTTGTGAAATTGTGCAAATGTGAGTGTCAAGCTATAGACTACGCTTTTGACAATATTGAAGGTGAAAAGAAGGATTGGGCATTTTATTGCAGTACATGTAGTTCCTGTAAACTGCATGTTCTTGCTAAGATTCAGTCCGACAAAAACGATGACATAACAAATGTTTCCGCAGAAGGCGTGGAAGCAATTAATAAGGTGAAAAGCGTCTTTCCTGATTCTACAGTTGTTGATATTAGTAAGCGCAAGAATACTGAATGCAATAGCAAAAAGGTAGAAATTTGCGCAAAATGTGGGAATCTTGCCAAACGTTTTTGTTTTGGCGAAACACGCAGTGGGAAATATGACTGGGATATGTTCTGTTTAGAATGCGAACCTCATCATTTTTAATTTATTATCTATGAAGATTGAATCAAAAATCAGTAACATAGAAAACCTTTGTGGAAAAGCATGAAAAGACTATTAAGCGTTGATGATGTT
>CAJXCX010000160.1:0-2406 GCA_913051685.1 uncultured Spirochaetales bacterium | reverse complement strand
CGCGCAGGTCCTATAACTTCCCAACATTGACTTATTTTTTATAAAAGCTAAGATTCTAGTTATCAAACTAATAAACTAATAATCACATATCCCTATTAGAAGTCGGAGAACCCGCATTAAATCAACCAGGACGGAAGATTATGAATAAGAAAAAATATATAGAAAGATATGTTGATATTAACTTCAGACGTTTTCATTGTAGCATCAATGACATTCTATATTCTTTTAAAAATTTACAACTTCTCATTCTAAATTCCGTCCAGAAATTGAAATGAGCGTTTAGGGGTGCCACAAGCACCCTTAGACTTTTCGTTTCAGAAAGGACTTAAATGTCTAAAGATGAAGATCTTAAAAATAAGATAGATGAAACAAATGAAAACCTAAGATTTCTTGGTAGTATAATTGATAATGCAATAACTGATAAATATGTAGTGCTCAGAAAAATAGGCCAGAAAAGAGCAAAAGAAGCAATAGAAGAAATTATAAAAGATTATAATTCAATTCAGCAAAAATTGTTGGAAGGTTTAGATGACAATTAAGAAAGATATGTGGCCAATTATTGAAAGCGAAATGACACCGGCTGAACGTAGAGAGTTCTATAAAGATAAGCCTAAAAAGGACAATCCTCATTACATGAAATTGCATAAACAAAAGATGGAAGCTCTTGATAAGGTTATTCAAAGTGCTCTTAAAATTGAGCCTTGGAGACATAAATGAACTCCGTTGAGGAAGCGAAACAATTAAAGCAAAGGGGATATTATTTTATCCCCTTGCTAAAGAATGAGAAAAAAAATCACGATAAGGATATCTTAACAAAAGAATACTCCCTAGAAGACGTTAAACCTGATGACAATCTAGGAATAAATTTAAAGAAATCAAATCTCATCGATATTGATTTAGACGATCAATGGGCAATTAAATTTGGAAATCTTTTGCTACCACAAAATACTTTAGTGTGTGGAAGATTGTATCAAGACGGAAGAATTGAAAAAACTCACTATTTTTTTAAAAATGAAAACGAAACAGGAGCAAGTACAAAAGTTGCTGAGTTTAGGGTTAAGGGTCAAACAGTTATACATGGACATACAAAACATAAGCAAACAGGGGAGTTCTTCTCTAGAAAATGGCTTAATGAAGTAGAGCCAATTGTACAAAAAGATATTAAGAAAATATTTTATAAAATATGTTTTGCCTCAACTATAGCACCATACATTAATGAACGTTTTCAATTAAACAATTTAGGTTTAAAAATTGATAGCTGTATAAAACGTTATACAAATTGGACAGATGATGAGCGTACATTATTCTTAGAAGACTTGTATAGAATTGCCTCGCCAAACAATAAAATCAAACATCAAGATTTTGTTAGACAGGTAAAAAACAATAATAAGGAGCTCAAAAATGCTGGCTACAAGGGTCTTTCCGAGACTTTAGGTGTTACATGGCAGGAAACCAAAGAATGGTGTAGCTGGATTGGAGAGGTTCCAGAAGAAAAAGAAAAAACAAAATCAATAATAGATTTTAATTCTGAACGTTTAGATATGAAATCCCTAATGACAGAGGATATTCCACCTTTAAAATTTGCTGTTCCAAAAATCTTACCTGAGGGATTAGTTTGTATTGCTGGACGCCCTAAAGCTTATAAAAGCTGGACCTCATTGATGATTGCTTATTCAGTTCAAAACGCTTTAGAACTGTGGGGTTCAATGTGTGAAAGAGGGGATGTTCTCTATCTTGCCCTGGAGGACTCAAAAAGAAGAATGAAATCAAGAATTAAGAAACTTGGTTTTGAAGATATGATTGCTCCTACAATTAACCTTGAAGCTCCTTATTTAGGTTTCGGTTTGGAGGAGTCTATTCAGCAATGGATAGATACAGTCAAAAATCCTAAATTAGTTGTCATTGATACACTTGCTAGAGTTAAACCAAAAACAAAAAGAACCTCTGGAACTGTTTACGATTTAGATAATGAGTTATTAAGAAAGATACAAAAGTTAGCAATGGAGAACGGGATAACAATTGCTTTCATAACTCACTTATCAAAAGCTGCCCAAGATTATAACTTTGATAAAATAACGGGTTCCGTAGGTTTACAAGGCATGACAGATGCTATGTGGCTGCTTGATAGAGGAGACAATCAACCTGATGCAAGTTTAATTGGTAGAGGTAGAGATATTGAAGACTTCGAATATACTTTAATCTGGGACCAAGAGACTTGGCGCTATAATTATAAGGGTATTAAATGGGAAATAGAATTATCTGAAAATAGAAAAATAATTCTCGACCACATGAAACAATTTTTGGATCAAGAGAAAAAAGAGGTTTATCCAAAAGATATTTATAAAAACATGGGGTTCAAAGCTACTCAGAAAGAAGCAAAGAATATTTCCAAGACGCTTGCACGTA
>CAJXCX010000159.1:0-2417 GCA_913051685.1 uncultured Spirochaetales bacterium | reverse complement strand
TATTAATTAAATCTTTATATGGAGACAAATTATCTATGCGCTGAAATTCAACTTCTGAAACTTCGCCATCAATTATATTTGTCTGTTTTAAATCCAACTCATGTGCACTAAAAACATTTACAAGCTTCCATCCCATAAGTTTATTTTTTATGGGCCAGATATTATTGTTAGGAAAGGCATAGATAAAATCCAACCCTTCTTCTTGGCTTCTACTCCAGGTTGTTTGCAGAAGCTGCCACATACATTTGAAATTTCTAAAAAGAGGATGAATCACCAATTGAGCACCGAAACCTGCCTTGATCAATCTATCCTTGTAAACAAGCTCAACCTTCATTACAGAATAATGGCCTACGATGCTATTATCCTCGCTTTCCAACAATAGGGAGATGCTTTGCGAAAATGGATTTATCAAATTTGCCCATTTAAAAAAATCAACAGTCCGTATGTGGTCTGATGAAATTCGAAAGAGGTCAACAATCTGATGCTCGTCACCGTTTTGATATGGCCTTACCCTTGTTTCTATATTAGAACTGTTCATCAAAAAAGGCCATTTATTTTAAGTTCTTCATGTATCTTCCTAATAGTTACCAACTCAGCTATCTGTTCTGTTTTAAATTTTACATTAAAACTACTTTCTATAGCCAAAACAAGATTAAGATGCCCTAATGAATCCCATTTATTTATAGAACCCGCAGCCAAGTCTGGCGTAACTTCTGCGACAGACAGCCCGAAGGTCTTTGCCACAACCTGTTTCAATTCATTGTTAATTTCCATCTGCTTGGATTTTTATCCATCGGTTTTTCTTCAGCATTTTTTTAGTTATGTCAAGCACCCAGAGATTGGAATTGTCTTTTCCATTCTCAATGGGTACAAAACCAAATTCCTGATATATGTCTTTAACAAGATCATTTTTCTGAGCCGGCACATATTCACCAATCACTTTTTTAATGTTCTTACCTTTCAATATCTCAGTTAAATAGAATAGAAATGTATCTTCTACTGTCCGCCCTATAACCCTGCAACTGAGAAGAAATGTATCAATATGAGCATTCCTCCCCTCTATTTTTACTACTAAAATCCCTACAATTCCATTTGAATCGAAACGATCATTTAATTCAAGACTCATAACAATCCAGCCCTCATTGTCTATATATTCAAGCATATCGTTCTCGGTATATCTCTTTGTAGTGAGATTAAACTGGTTGGTTCTTTGAGTCAATTGGGCTATTCTTTTTATATCAGATCGGCTGTCAATTTTAATTATTGCTTTCATTTCGAGTGATTTATAAAAATCTTCGAGGGTTGCTGTGCTGTTCTCGAGTTCCTTTCTTTTAGTGTCAGCTTGATAAATCTCAGTTCTCAATCTATCCTCAGCTGTTATTGTTATGGTATTAAAATATTTGAAAGATAAATCTATAAACCATTGCCACAAATTTGCAGGATCATCAGGGAAATCAGGTACGGTCACGTGAGGCAATCTTGTTTTGACGAGTTGTCTTTCAACAGGATTGTCATCTATAAAGACAAAGCTGTCAAGCCCGAGATTCAAATTAGTAGAAAGCTCTTTAATATTTTCTGCTTTGTTTTTCCAGTTAATCTTGAGCGCTACGAAATCATGCGTTTTCAGCTCCATAAATTTATGATTTTCAAATACTTCATTTACATCAGCCAGATTGTTCTTACTACAGATAGCTAATAATGTTCCTTTTTGCTTTAATGATTTTATAAGCCTTTGAAAATCATGATATGCTCTACCTATCCCATCTTCCCCAAGCTTTATCCCTTCGAGACCATCTTCACCAATAATTCCTCCCCAAAGTGTATTGTCAAGGTCCATTATAAGCACTTTTTTGCTCTTCCCAAGGTAGGCCCGCATGTAAGATGAATACAATTTCGACAAAAGCTGAAATCCCCGACTGCCAAATCTTATTTGACCTATATACCACAGTCTATTGTCATATAAAGCTTCGTAACCATATCTTTCTGAAATGGCCACAAAATCCACTATTATTATCCTCTCTGATATCTTCAGTTTTTTTATCTTAATGTTTATTTCATCCTGTAGTTCTGAGAGATTAAAGTTATCTTTATTATCAAGCGCACCGAAAATGTTGGGTTTTCTGATAAAAATATTATTTATATAAAAAACAAGCCTACTGTTAGATTCCAGGATATTACTCAATTGCAGTTTAAGATTATCAATTTCCTGATCAAGTATTTGCTCGATTTCATCTTTGTTAAATTTAAAAGATTCGTTTATAACTTTACGAAAAAGTGTTTCACCATCAAGGAAAAGTATAGCAAAATCAAAGTCGCCTTTTCTCAAAATTGAATCCGGATCTACTATCTCCTGTACATACTGATTAAAGCCTGAAACGTAAATTTCGCTCTCTATACCGTCTCCTGCAAGTTCTTCT
>CAJXCX010000158.1:0-2421 GCA_913051685.1 uncultured Spirochaetales bacterium | reverse complement strand
CGTTCTCATTGGATGATGTCGCCATGGTATTTTGTTTCTTCTTCCCCCGACAAATTTCTTCTTCCCCCGACAAAAAAGAGCGGTTTAGATCGCAACCCGGATTAAATTGATTTGATGTTTAAGTCGGGCATTTTTTTATACTGGTGATATTTTGAAATATTAAAATGGATTCTGATGATTCATACAAAAATATTCTCATTGTACTTTCCTATTCTCAAAGTTAATCTGAAAATGCGATTTAATTACTCATCGTATTGTGGAAATCGATTGGGTTCTCAAAAATATGCAATCGATAGTTACCACACTCTATTTGTCTGTCGGCATTGCCAAACATCTCTTCAGCAGCTTTAGTGGTAAAAATCGTCATCCAAGCTCCTGAATAAGGCTTCATATCAATGTTAGTATCAATTGATACAAGATAGTCAATTTCGTTGGATTCGACAATGGGCACTAATGCATTCAGTTTCGTTTTTCTTACCCCTTGAATTTGAATCAAGTTTAACCTATGTCCGGAAATAGCAAGCAACAACTGACCAGTGCCTAAACCAGTCACTCCTACCTGAAGAGATTCCTCTTGTATGGCTTCTGCAATACAAGATGCATTTGAATAATTTTGTACTACTTCTTTATTAACTGGTTCTGTATTGGCCTGGGTGTTGATGAGTAAAATTACCGCTATCACAGACATGAAACCCGTCACTCCCCAGTGGTATTTATTCGCTATCAGGCCCAAACAAAGTGCAAATAAAAGGCTTAAACCATTAAGACTGAAAATTCTGTAGCTATCCATATTCCATGCGCCGAATTCGATCAAAAATTCGTTTGCCAATGCATTTGTCAATACAAAGGTGAGGAAAAAAAGGATGCCCATAAATACTTTCTTGTCTGATCTATAGATAATAAGAGTTAGTATTCCAATTGCTGCGCCAACAAGAAACATGTTTTCTCGAGTGAATATAGAAAAGAAGGTTCCGACTAAGGCATCAAAAACAGCACTTGGCACTAATAATTTTCTAAGACTAAAATTACCAGCCCATAAGGGGTTAATGAAATAGTTCGGTGTAACCAGATAATAAAGAATAACGCCAAAAACAACCGAAATGATTACTGAGGAAACCAGTAACCATTCTTCTGACTTTGGTAATCTTTTGTGATACATAGTAACGACAAAAAAACTAGTACTGGTTCCCGCTAATAAAAATGGAATCGCTATAAAATCAGAGGCAACCACCAGAGAACCCAGACAGATGATGCCAAAACTGACACTCCGAAGTTTGCTCGGGAACCGTATGCCAGCGAGCACTAACCCGAGAACCAAAATGATGATTGCAAAAGACCCGCTGTGCCAAGGGATGTCGGCTACAAATAAATTTCCACCATAGAAACTGGAAAATGCGATATAACCCGCCGCAACGGCTATTCCTATCCTTCGCGTCCCTGAAACCATATAGCTTAGAAAATAAATTGTAGCCATTTGCAGTATCAGTAATGCGATACCGGAATACAGAAAAACCCGGATAATATCTCCATATAGCAATTTGGCGATAAAGACAATCAGCAGATCAGGAAAATATCTTGGCGCACCCATCAATACCCAGTCACTGAACTTGCCACCTGTAACGAGTAAATCATGGGAAATTGAAAGTGGGAAAAAATGATCCACAGATCCGGGCAACGCTGTCTTTAGGCGTAATATTAATAAACCAACAATAACAACGAGCGTCAGATACGCGTATTTTTCAATATTTGATTGCATGTTGTTTATGAAAAAATGAAGGAAATCACTTCTAACTCCTTGTCAAATAAAAACCTTTTTTTACAGCATACGCCTAGTACAATAATTTGCGGAAAGCATGTCTTTAACAGGACTCACTCTGGTACTTCTCTAGCATCAATAATGATGCTCATAATGGTTGCGTTAATTAGCAAGAAGTACTCAAGAATATGGCTTTCATTCTTTCTTGTTCTCATTGTTAAGCTTTTTTTTATCAAGCCTTTTGATCAAATACTGCGGTCTATTTTTCACTTCAATAAAAATGCGAGAAATATACTCTCCCAACACACCAATGCTTATCAACTGAACGCCAGAGAGAGAAAAGATGGACGTCGTTAAGATAGCATGGCCAAGGGTAGGGGGATACAAACGATTGTGAATTTTTTATCACTTTACTCTTGAGTTGCTTTTAAGGTACAAATGAAGTGTGTCTTCACATGACTATATCTTAATTTGGCTCTTAACCACATTCTCTCCGACACTGACATCGCCGATAGGATCACATCGGACCCAACCCCAAGATTCCAGGTCACCAAATAACCAATCACTCCCAATTGATTTTAATTAATATGGTACCGTTTTATTGGACAATGTTGCCTCCAGGTCTACAGCCCCATTGGGGCGCTGACCTGACTGCTCGGTACTTT
>CAJXCX010000157.1:0-2451 GCA_913051685.1 uncultured Spirochaetales bacterium | reverse complement strand
TGCTCTCTTTAAATTTTCAGTAGCAGTCTTTATGTTTGTTGCCTTACAAATTGCACCGCCGACTACTATAATTTTTGCACCTGTATTTACTGCGTCAGCAACTGTTTCAGAATTCATTCCTCCGGCAATCGCAACTGGGATATTGACCTTTGAACAAATGTCTTTAAGTCTTTCGAAAGGACTTCTTCCCTGCATCTGTTCGTCAATTGCAGTATGAATGCCTACAAAATCAGCACCCCATTTTTCAACTTCTATTGAGCGAGATACGCAGTCTGCAATTCCGAGAAGGTCAACCTCAATTTTTATCCCGTAATTTTTTCCAGCGCTTATACACTCCTTTATTGTTGCGTCTGTGGCACTGCCCATTACAACAGCAATGTCGGCTCCGGCTTTAGCAGCCGTTTCCATTTCCACACGACCTGCATCCATAGTTTTCATGTCAGCTACTATCGTTGTCGTGGGAAATTCTTTCCGCAACTCCCTTATAGAATCTAACCCTTCGCTTTTAATCAGAGGTGTGCCCGCTTCAATCCAGTCAGCTCCTGCGTAAACTGCTTCCTTGGCCACATTGATGGCACGTCCTAAGTTTATAAAATCTAAAGCTACTTGAAGGATAGGGGTGTCTAAATTAGTCTTCACTTATGGTTTGTAAAAGAACGGATTATACATAATATGCAGCAGCACATTTCTCAGATTCCCACGTCTTAACTTTGGTAACAAATATTCCTGGAGGCAACTGTGCGCTTAGGTTGTTATATATTACCTTCGAAACATTTTCTGTTGTGGGATTCTCCTGTTTAAACTCACTCAACTCATTCAAGTAAGAATGATCAAAATGAGAAAGTATTTCTCTAAGTTTCTCCTTAATAATCTTGAAGTCCATAACCATTCCAATCTCGTTAAGTTTTTCTGCCTTAAGTGTAACTTCTACCCTCCAATTATGTCCGTGCAATTTCTCGCAATCTCCATCATAGCCACGCAAATTGTGAGCACCTGCAAACGTTTTTTCGACAACTAACTCGTACATATTAAGGGAACCAATACACTTCTTATCGGTAAAAAATGAGATTTATTTAATAATTAATTCTACTTTGGTTAAAATGAAAGTCAAGCGTTTATTTGAATGCCGGTATGCCGATGAAGGTGCAATTTTGAAAGAAGTCTGTTTTATTAATAAAACCTTAATGATGCTGCTAAAAATAGTATTACAAAAACTAATACCAAGGCAAGAACTTGTAATATTTTTTTATATACAGGCGGTTTGACTAGACACGAACAATCTTCTTCCGTTTTATCTTCTTTGATGAGAAAAGCATTTACACCGTAAATAATAAAGAGACATATAGCGAGTAGAACCTTAATCCTGATTATAGTCTTGTATCCTGAACTTAAGCTTGCTTCTGCAACCGATATAATGCTGTCAATAGAATTAATAATTCCAGTAATAATAAGTACAATTATTAATATTCCAACATAAATACGAAATCTGTCATGGATATCATTTGAAAATTTTCCTATCCCGGAAACAGATGAGCTTCTTCCCAAAACAGGTCGTAATATTGCGACAAGGAAGATCATCCCGCCAGCCAGAAGGGCTGCTGCAGAAAGATGAAACCAGTGGTTAATCGAAAGTAATGTATCAAGTATCATGTTAAATCTCCGTCGTTTTTATGATTAGAATTCTGATAAAATAGTAGTTTGTCAAACTATCTAATATTATTGTTTTAGATTAGTTGAATCTGAATCGAAAATCAAAAGGTTTTTGTGTTTATTACTGTAATGGTCACAGAATAAAGAACCATATATTTTCTTCTGAAATAATTAATTGATGGTAAAAGCGTTTGTAGAGACATATTGCTTTTGATTTTCGTTAAAATGCATGCTAAACTTTAGTTCGGTGGTTTTTAGCTACGCATTAAGCTAGTAAAAGATGGAATGTATCAATTTCGCACATATGTTGAAGTTTTAAGAAGTGGTTTTCGGGCGATTAGCATTTTTATCTGAGTTTGGAGTTCAGCAAAACCTCATAACAATTCCGCAGTTAATGAAGTATTACAATACGTTCTCCGTTCTGAATCTGTCAAAGTGTTATTTAAATTAAAGAGGTATAATCATGGCGAATGGTAAGGCTAAAGATCGTGACTATTATGAGGTGTTAGGGGTTAGTAAAAATGCAACTAATGATGCACTGAAAAAAGCATACAGAAAGCTTGCCATCAAATATCATCCGGACAAAAATGCGGGAAACAAAAAAGCTGAACAAAAATTCAAGGAAGCTGCAACTGCCTATGAAGTGCTTAGTGATCCAAAAAAGAGAGAAATGTATGACTTGCGGGGGAGTGCCGGGCTTAATGATATGGGCTTTCATGGTTTTGAAAGTAGTGCTGACATATTCAGTAGCTTCGGAGATATATTCGGGGATATTTTTGGTAAACGATTTCACCGGGAAAG
>CAJXCX010000156.1:0-2484 GCA_913051685.1 uncultured Spirochaetales bacterium | reverse complement strand
TGTATAAGGGGAGGTTCGTGGTTTAAAAGCACCACCTCTGAGTATTGTTGCCCCGCCAGATTTTACCGCTTTAGCGATTTCAATTATTTGTTCTTCTGATTCCACTGAACACGGTCCAGCAATTACAGTAATTTTGTTTCCGCCAACCGTGGTATTTCCAACCGCAAAAGATGAATCGTCATGTTTAAATTCACGACTACCAAGCTTATGAGGTTGCATAATAGGAACGACGGCCTCGACTCCTGGCAGTTGCCCTATTAAGTTCATATGTTGTTGTTTCTCTTTCTGATTACCTACTGCGCCAATGATTGTTTTAGATTCACCTTTCACAACTTCAGCGCTATAACCGTACTTTTTTACCGCTGCCACGATTTTCTTTAAATCATCACTTGTTGCGGTTTCCTTTAAGACAATTATCATAAGCCCTCCGATATCTATAGTAGTTTATTGAAAATAAAGTCTATATCAAATAAATTGAAAAAAGAAACTTATTTATTATGATTTTAGAATGACTTCTTCTTATCTCAGATGGCTATTTATTGCAATTACAACTATTTTGCTTGCGATACCCACGTTTGCTATCTCTATTGTGTCCCCCAGGTTTGCTAATATGACAACAGTGAAACTGTGGGGGAAATTAATTATTCTTGCTTGTGGTGTTAAGTTGACAATAAGCGGATTGGACAATATCAAAAATCAACCTACGATTGTGATGTACAACCACAAAAGCTTCTTTGATATATTCGCTTTTTGTTCCTTTATGCGCTATGACTGGAGAGCCATGATGAAAAAAGAACTACGCAAGATTCCGGTTTTTGGACAAGTTTCCAAAGCTATGGGTCATTATTTTGTAGCAAGAGATGGATCGTTTGAAGATAGGAGGGAAGTCGTTAAGGTATTGAAAGAAATAAGAAACGGTAAAATAGTTTTTATAGCCCCAGAAGGCACCAGGAACCCTAACCCTGGTTTAATCGATTTTAAAAATGGTGGTTTCTATATTGCAAGAAAAACCAAGATTAATATTGTTCCAATGATAATTCAAGGGGCAGGTGAGATAATCGAGAAGAACTCAATGGTAATCAAGCCTGGAACTATTAACATCAAAATACTCCCTGAAATTAATGTAGAAAATTATGGTGAAGACAGGGGCTCGCTTACTAGCTTAAAAGATGATGTGTATAAAATATTCTTGGAAAATATATAGATTATTTTTTTTCTAGTTTGCAACCATAAATCTTCTTTTTTTTATTTAAGAAGAGTTCTTGAAATTTTGTATTTGGCAATGCTTTGTCGAATGGACTTTTCTTCTTGTTGATAACGAATTTAGTCTGAGATAGTTCTCTTTTTATTGTTTTCATATAAATTCTATCATCTGTTTTGATATACAAAAGACCCTTCCTCTTCATAGCTTTATAGATATTTGCCAGAAAGTTACTATTTATTAATCTATTCTTTTCATGTCTTTCTTTTGGCCAAGGATCGGGGTTATTAATAAATACTTTGTTAAGAGACCTTCTTGGGATTATTTCCCTAATTAACAAACTAGCATCACATAATATAAATTTTACATTGTCTAATTTGTTTATCTCAGCTTTTTTAAGACACTTAATGATTCTCCCATATTTGATTTCTAGACCTATAAAGTACTCGGCTGGATTCATTAACGCGAGTTGTGCTATGAATTCCCCGTTCCCACATCCAATATCCAATGAAATATTTTTGCCTCTAGGAAAACTTGAAAGACTTGATGCTAACGATATATCAACTAAATATTTTTTATATTTATTTATTCTCAAATTCATCAAGGACTTCTTTAATTGCGGAGATGATTATTCTCTCTGGTATTTCTGTTGAATAAAGACCCTTTTGTTTACTCATTGATCCAATTTGATTTGGCAAAGAAAATGTTATCTTGCTGGATTTGTTTTTTTTATCTAATTTCATATAATGAATTAGCTTGCTGATATCTGATTTATGAATTTTTAAATTTAAGAGATTAAATTTATCAAGAAGATTCTTAATCCTTAAATAATCATTCTCTGATAATTTTTTTATTAAATATGCAATTTTTGATTCTGTTAACATTCCCAGGCCAATACACTCTCCATGCGATTTTTTATACGAGAAATGTTTTTCAAGAGCATGTCCTATGGTATGTCCAAAATTGAGAATCACCCTTTTGTTACTCTCTTTAAAGTCCTCCTCTACTGTTTTAACTTTAATCGTAATACATCTCTTGATTATTGAGTTAATAATTTTTTCGGGATTTTTTAACAAATCTTTGTTTGCTTTCTCGAGTAGCACGAATAAGGATTTGTTGCTAATTATTCCGTACTTGATAATTTCTGCCAAGCCTTGCGTGACTTCTTTCCGTGGTAGAGTTTTTAAAAAATTTCTATTGATTATTATTTCTCTTGGATTATAAAAGGTTCCAACCAGATTTTTACCGAACTGATTATTAATACCAGTCTTGCCTCCTATGGA
>CAJXCX010000155.1:0-2498 GCA_913051685.1 uncultured Spirochaetales bacterium | reverse complement strand
AGGAAGACAAATTGGCTTCCCTACAGCAAATTTAGGTACCACTTGGAATTTTTTACCACGAAATGGGGTCTACGTAACATACGTAACCCATAAGGGTAAGAGATTCGAAGCTATTACAAACATAGGTTTTAGGCCAACTTTTGGAAAAAGTGATTTATTAATAGAATCCCACATTCTTGATTTTAATGATTCAATCTATGGAGATAAAATCAAAGTAGAGTTTGTAAAACGAATCAGGAGTGAAAAAAAGTTTGATACTGTTGATGAACTTATAGAGAATATTAAAAAGGACGTGCGGTATGCAAGAGATACTTTTTTAGAGGAAAGTAGAAATGATTAAAGGTGATACAAAAGTTTATACAATTTTAGGAAATCCCGTAAAGCACAGCAAATCTCCAGATATGCATAACGCTGCGTTCGCACAGCTCCATATCAATGCTTGCTATATCCCTCTAGAAGCAAAAATAAATGAAATTGAGGCTATTTGTGAAATGATTAGGTCTGGAACTATCTTTGGTTCCAACGTAACGATTCCATACAAAGAAGAAGTTGTGAAATATGTTGATGTCTTAACCGAGGAAGCATCAACGATTGGCTCAGTCAATACTCTATACTCAAAAGAAGGAAAACTAATCGGAGATAATACCGATGGATTAGGTTTCCACAAATCTCTATTCTCTGATTTAGGATTCAATCCTCAAAATAAGAAATGTATTATTTTAGGGGCGGGAGGCGCTTCGAAAGCTGTGGCGACCAAGCTTTGTCAAGGTGGAATCGAATCTCTGGTAGTTTTTGATATAGATAGAGAAAAAGGTGAAGCGCTAATCAATCATCTAGAAAAATTTAATTACAACTCCTCGGTAAGTTTAATTTCCTCGAGCCAGGTAGATGAACATTCTTCTAATGGTGATTTAATAGTGAATTGTACACCAATAGGAATGAAGGATGCTGATCCTCTTTTGATTTCAGAAGAAATATTTTCAAAAAAACATTACGTATACGATATTATTTATACTCCTTCAGAGACAAAACTATTAAGTTTGGCAAGACGAAAAGGGGCAAAGACAATAAATGGGATGGACATGTTGGCTTATCAGGGAGCGGAAAGTTTCTCAATTTGGGAGAATGTTCCACCACCATATGAGATAATGAAAGAGGAACTGCGAAATGGCCAAATATAATTGTTGGTATCAAAGTATTGAAAATCCTAATCATCAATATGATATACGAGAGATTATTTATAGATGTCCCAAAACAGGAAGCCTTTTAGAAGTTGAACATGATTTAGAGGCGCTTAAGACACGAACGCCTGATTATTGGAAAGAGTTATTTGCTACACGATATAGAAAGCAACAATGGCCTTATGGTAGTGGTGTATGGGGCAAGAAAGAATGGGTGGTTCCTTTTATTGATGATAAAAACATTGTTTCAATGTATGAAGGAGGCACTAACCTTTTTTGGGCTGAGAAATATGGAAAGCAACTTGGTATGCATGATGTCTGGATTAAGATGTGCGGAGATAGTCATACAGGCTCCTTCAAAGATTTAGGGATGACAGTTCTTGTATCAGCTGTAAAGCAATTAATTGCAGAGGGGAAAGAAATTAGAGCTGTTGCCTGTGCATCGACAGGAGATACATCCGCTGCTCTTAGTGCTTATTGCGCTGCCGCAGGATTAAAATCGATTGTATTTCTCCCCAGAAATAAAGTATCCGTTGCTCAACTTGTACAACCATTAGCTAATGGCGCTAAAGTCTTATCGCTAGATACCGATTTCGATGGGTGTATGAAAATCGTTCAAGAAGTTTGTACTCGACAGAATATATATCTTGCTAATTCAATAAATTCTTTGAGAATTGAAGGACAAAAAACAATAAGTATTGAAATCTGCCAACAATTTGATTGGGATGTCCCAGATTGGGTAATAATACCTGGTGGCAACCTGGGGAACATATCTGCATTAGGTAAAGGGTTCTTGATGCTAAGAGACTTAGGTTTGATTAAAAGGCTGCCAAGACTCGTATGTGCCCAAGCTGAGAATGCAAATCCTTTATATGTTAGTTACATGAATGACTTTTCAAGTTTTGAGCCTGTTGTAGCCCAAACAACTCATGCAAGCGCAATTCAAATAGGAGACCCTGTTAGTGTAAATAAGGCTATAAATATTTTAAAAATATTTGATGGTATTGTTGAGCAAGCAAGCGAAGATGAATTGGCTACATCGTCTGCCAAGGTGGATCTGACCGGAACATTTAATTGTCCTCATACTGGTGTGGCGGTAACTGCTTTTGAAAAGTTAGTTGATAAAAAGATAATAAAGAAGAACGACAAAGTCGTCATTATTTCAACTGCACACGGATTAAAATTTGTTGATTTCAAGATTAACTATCATTTGGAACGCCTTGAAGGAATTTCAAATAAGTTTTCAAACCATCCAATAGAAATGGAAGCCTCGACTGATAAAATCATACAAACTATAGATAAACAGATACTTTGATG
>CAJXCX010000154.1:0-2512 GCA_913051685.1 uncultured Spirochaetales bacterium | reverse complement strand
TCAAAACCATATGTCGATATTCTTTGCTATCCTTCTTCAGATAGAAAAGTAGCAACACAAAGAGTGGAAGAGCTCATTCAACTAGGAGTTTCTGAAGTGATTTTTGATGGTAAAACTAAGATCGGACGATTGGGACTTTTAGGTAAAGGTTGTGTAAGCCTTGCAGTTAAGGCAAAAATGAATAATAAAATTCTTGCCTTAAAGATTAGGCGAACTGATGCAAATCGTCCTTCAATGCATAGAGAAGCAGGGCTTCACCGTATTGCAAATCAGGTTGATGTTGGACCAAAGCTACACAATGTATCTGATAATTTTATTCTTTTAGATTTAGTTATTGAGGATGGGATAGTTGATTGGATTAGAAATCTAAAAGGTCTAGGTTCTACTGCTCGGTTAAGAAATGTGATTCAAGAAGTATTAAGTCAGGCTTACAAGTTGGATCAAGCAGGACTTGATCATGGTGAATTAAGTAATTTAACGAAACATGTGTTCGTAGGTGATAAAGTTACCATTATTGATTTTGAGACTGCCAGCCAGAATAGAAGGGTCTCTAATGTTACTTCTTGTGTTCAGAATATATTCATTGGTGGTCCTCAGGCAAGCAAGGTACGAAGATTTCTTAGACTGAAAAATGTCGAACCAATCATTGATTCTATAAGAAAATATAAAGCTGAACGAAGTGTGAAGATTTTTGAGTCTTTATTATTAGATCTTAAACTGATTTAATTTAATTGAACACAGAAACGTTTGTAGCAGTATCTACAGACGAGTTTTCAAACATCTTAAGAACTGTATCAAAATATAATTTGGTAATGTAAGACGAAAGAATTAATACAACATATCTGGATTTGAAGATGAAGGGGCCGTCGTCTAGGGTTTCGAATGATTCAACGGACAATATGGTCAAGGATACCAACCCGGGGCGTTGGTGATCCAGGGTTCAAATCCCTGCGGCCCCATCAAGAATTTTTTTATATTTATTTGACATTTGTTCTGCATAAGGATTATTAGGTTGAACAGGCATTCTTGTATTGTTAAATTGTCAATTAACGATACTCTTGATAAATGTCATGGGTTCATCTTTCGTTTCGAAACTTGGGCTAATGTTAAGGATTCTCTTGTTGAGGCTTATGGCGCAGAAGCTGATTCGGTTCTCTTTAAAGCTGCCATAAATGCTGGTCGGAGGTCTGCTCATAGACGGCTTGAAGTAGTGAGAGATAAAAAAGAAGCTTTGAAGCTTCTCACAGCTTTTAAAGTGAGTCAGAATTGGGGAAAAATTGTTTTTTCTAAGATTAATTTCAAAACAAAGAAAGGTACTATCAATATTATAAATTCTTTCGAGGCAAATAAAATTAAATCTCTTAAACCGGTTTGTCACTTTTTCAAAGGTTATTTGCATGGGTTTCTTTCAGAATTTTTCCAACAAGATATGTGGATCACTGAAAACATATGCAAGGCTCAAGGAGTACATCAATGTAAATTTACATTTTATCCAAAAAAGAATAATTGAATATGGGATGCGATAAGAATTACATATTTTGGCTGAATAGTGTACAAATAACTTATAAAAATATGTAAAATTAAGTTTTGGTCTTCACTTTATTTGTGTTGCGCATTTTCAATAAAATATTTCTGGCGGGGTTAGGTTTGCGCCATATTCATGACAAAATCTTCTTTTTAGTTTAGATGTCTTTTTGAGATTCTTATGATGTTTCTTTTGAGGTTCTTTCCTAGAATAGGTTTAATTTTCTTCTTCCAACTTGTTTTTTGATTTTTGTTTTTGAAACATAAATCTTTGTGGTCACTATCAATCCACCATCCGATATAATATACACGTGAACTTCTCATACGCCAAATATATAGCGTTCCTAAGTATGTTTTCTTTGTTCCTCGATAAAATTTAATGCCGCATTCTTCCTCAGTCCTTTTATTAGATTGATAAAACTTCTCTGTAGTGCTAGAACTCATGTTTGACTTAACAAATTTATAGGTGTCGATAAAAAGGGGAAAAACTTCATTACTATTCATTTGATAATGAGTGTGTGTTTATCTTTTTTTAATCTTCCTGATGAGACTTAATCTCACTTTTAATGATTTTTTAATGGTCTTTTTAGTGGTTATAATCTTTTAACTATCTGAAAACATATGGGTTATAACATACAGGTGTAGGTTAAGACGCATCTATCCATCTTTTTCTTGGTTTTATTTAATCAAAAAATAAGGTGTTTTTTTGTGGAATATTAGGGTTAAACATCAGAATTTCAATGGTTTAAAGTGGGACTTGGGCACAGGCATGTGACTCCTGCGCCCGGTGGGATTACATTTACCAGCCTGTCAAGGGCCGTCACAATTCCGATGTTTAGACTGAAAAAAATCCAGTTAATCATAAAAAAAGAGAGGATTGATCCTTTTTCAGGATCAACTTTTTTCCTTATTGTTTTCTTTGTGTAAGTACTACTGCTGCAATTACTGCAATAACAGCTACAGCTATAGCTGCATATGTTACTGTAGA
>CAJXCX010000153.1:0-2535 GCA_913051685.1 uncultured Spirochaetales bacterium | reverse complement strand
CATTATTGTCTTAGCGGGCTCGCTAGGATTAGCCCCCAAACAGGTTCAAATCCACAATTGATTGTAATTAAATAAAACCAAGCAAGACAAAGATTAGAATTTGAAACTAAATAGATTGTAATCCTAGTTGTGCAGATATTACTGGCAATCCAATTCGAATGTTTGACTGTCTCCGAATTAAGATGAGTGTTTCTTGTCAGAATCCTAGTTGTGCAACAACTAGTATCTTAACAGTGCCACCAGGTTGCCAAACTTATGCAGTCTTCTTCTTGCAGTAGCGTCTGTTATGAACTCGATGGTTGAGCCTTTTCTCTTCGCAAGTCCTATCATTCTTCTAATTAACGTGTTTTCCTTCGATGAAGTTGCGTAATAGTCCGCAGCTAGGAACAACGTCTCCACAGTTCCCGCCTTGATTTTCTTCTCTATCTCCTCGTTACGAGTAATAACTAGACCATCCTTTGCCGGAGTAGCCAAATCTGCCAAGAGTTTAAGCTCATTCTTCTTCCGTACTTTGTCTAGGGTAGCAATTACGAGTCGGGTAATCTCCTTTTTCGGGGTGGAGAAGCATATATCATCGACAATTTTTGTCCTCTTTACAAGCTTACTATCCATAACTCGATGGAATTTTTTTTTGGCAAGTCCATTTCCGCCTAGGAGAATGAGTTCTATGTTGTCATCTTCGAGGCCTGCCAGATGCTTCTTAACTTTGTTAAAGAAATATTTAATCTTGATATCTCTATTCTGTTGGAATCTCTTCTGGCTCCAGCCACCCTTGCTGTGCCTACCTCTTAGGTATATTCTTTCATTTATCTCCTCGACAAGTTCACTTCCACTATAAACCTCGATCTTTGCTCGCTTATGATCCATTGTAATCAATACGACCCGGTAACCAATCTCTAGAATATTCTTTAGAGGCTTAAGGTATGGCTTGCGATAAATTATATAGAGAAGAGGAACATCTTTGGATATACTTACATGTTTTACAATATTCTTTTCGCCCTTAGACCATCCGAAGAAACATAGGCTGCCTGCATGATACCTCATTTTAGCAAGTCTAAGCGAAATGTCATTCCTCACACCTTCAAGACCCTTAACAATATCCTTTCCAAACAGAATCTCTGCTCCCTCACCTACTTCATATGATGGCAAGTAGAGTGAAAGAACTGGTGATTCAAAGTCTTTCAATTGCAGAGCGAATCGGTTGACTTTGTACCATTCTTGAGCACTTAATGTATCAAGCATCAATCAACTTCTTTCTCTCCTTCCTTAAGTATCCTTCGTGTCACCTGAAAATATTATGTACCCGTTTTGGGGAGCATTTTTGCTTCAAATCCTACCAGGCCCGCTGGGACTCTGCTACACATACCTAAAAATAGGTTATACTATATCTGAGCGGTTGGTTTTAGTTGACTGATGTTGTTTCAATAGTTGAATCAAGTGAGAACATTGAAAGTATGTTAAGGTACGGTCTTGATTTGATAGGAGATTTTGTTCTAGATGGTTTACCTATTATAATCAAACCGAATTTATGTACAGAAACAGATAAGTTGAAAAGTGGAAATACCGATATTGAGACAGTAAAATCTGTACTGAATATTTTGTTAAAAAAAGATCAAGATGCTAAAATCCAGATTGTTGAATCAGATAGTGCTGGTAAATGGTTAGATAGAGCCTTTCAGATTAATGGATATATTGATATGCTTGAAGAATACCGTGAAAATGGATACAATATTGAACTTATTAACTTAAGTAAGGAAACAGACGTTACCTCTATTTATCAATCAGAGTCTATTCCAGATATTAGAATACCAAAGTTGCTTCTTGAACCAAATTTTTTTATCTCGATAGCGAGAGCTAAAACACATAGCTTTACTGATATAACTGGAATTTTAAAAAACCAGTTTGGTTGTGTATCTCGAAAAGATAAGGGAGTTTATCATAAGTTTATCGACAAGACTATCTTAGAAATTAACAGGAACATAAAGCCAGATTTATGCATAGTAAATGCAACCACTGGAACAGAAGGTGTAATAGGAAAAACACGGCACATTGGTGTATTGTTATTTGGATATATGCCTGTTTCTGTGGATTCTGTAATGGCTAAAGTAATGGGTTTTACCCCTGATCGTATAAATCATATCGCATTGGCAAGTAGCTATGGATTAGGAAGTATGCACCCAAAAATAATTGGTTTACCTATGGATAAGATATCAGTAAAGTTTCCCAAACCTAATAAAATAGTTAAAATTGTTAATCTAAAAATTCCTGATGGATTACGTCCAATAGCTAGACGAATTTATGAGAATTTGCATAATTGTAGTTAACTAAAACCAAGAATACTTCAGTTTTTTATTCCACATAGTATTATGTATCCGTTTTGGGGAGCATTTTTGCTTCAAACCCCACCAGGCCCGCCAAGTCTTTCTTGGAGGTTACCATTAGACATCTCTACAAAAACCTAATTGATTGTAGTTAAATAAAACCTGAATTTAGAAAAAAAGTGTTTATAGCAAAAACGTGGGTGAGATCCTATCA
>CAJXCX010000152.1:0-2540 GCA_913051685.1 uncultured Spirochaetales bacterium | reverse complement strand
CAATGTAAATATAATTACGAGATAATCAAGCATTACTGATAATTTCAAGAGGAATCTTTTTTATTTCAGTCTTATTAGAATTTTTTCTTTTATATTTTATTGAAAGACAATTTTTACTTAAACATTCCTCATAGTAATCCATATACTGCGGATTTTTTTTAAATTCTGCTTCACTTATAAAGGTGCGGACTGTTGGGGGTAATTCCTCATTCCTTTGGTCTATTATATATAAGCCGTTTTCTGTAGGAACCCATACCGAACCACCAACTATCAAATGGAATTCGATGTCTTTCAAATAAAGTTGAAATATTACATATGCACATGCCGCTAACTCTTCTTCAACACGCTTTAATTTATTGGTATTTAGCCGCTCATACACTCTCGCACAAAAGTGAGGTGTAATAGTACATAATGTTATAGGTCCTGAACAAAATATGCGTTTCTTTTTTCTTTTCCAGCTCTCATATTTAATAGAAAGTTCTTTTTCGTCTGAATACCAAAAAAGAATAAAATATTTTCTCTCCGCACTTTTTTTTCCACCTATTGAGTGTTCGTTGATTCTTACTTTTTTGTATTTCTCCTGTAATTTCTTCACTTCATAGTTGTAAGTCGGATTAAGTCCCGACCCAGTACCTTTGATTTTTTCCGCCCGAATGGCACCTTCTTCAATTGCTTCACTGATCTCCCTTAGATGCCGTGTAGTCAATCCTCTCGCTAAGGTAGCATTCACGGTAACATAAGAAGGATTCTTGTTAGGTCTTTTTTTGGACATAACTTCTAACATACCAAAAACTTAGAAATTGATAAATACTAACCGAAACAATCCATAATTCTGTGTTCTTTTAGTTGTTTTGTATAATCAATTTGGCTGGCATCGGCGCTTTTTATTAAAAAAGAAAGACATATTACGGGCATAATAAAGATCAGTAGAAAATTTAAAGAAATAACAACAGAGTAATTAATTTTCGTTTTATCTTTCACTATCAATCCCCCATAAAATTTAATAATCTGAGGCATTAAAGTACTAAAAAAGAAAAAAAACAAAAGGGTTATCAGGTGACAAATTGTGGCAAAAAAATGATATTAGCGTATTAGATCGCAAGCGGCCTTTGCAGCGGTATCCACATCTTTATAACTTTTACATTGTTTTTCAGACTTAGCAGGATAAAGACATATTTCGGCACGATTCTGTTGGCCAATTAATTTAAGCGCCTTTTTCTTTAAATTTTGTGCTGTTGATTTAAATGATGAGTCATCGTCTGAATTAATATTTAACTCTTTTACTTCACCTCGTTCTCTAGATACAGCAGATATATCAATTGTTTGAGTAATAGTTGTTTTTTTTCCATTCGGGCAGACAATAGTATAGATGCGACTTCCTCCATCCTGACCTTTATCATACACTTTTATAACATCTTTTTTGGCGGTAGCAGATAAACTTACAGACATAAGCAGAAAAAACATCAGAAATATTTTTATCGTATATTGATACATTAAAACTCCTTACCCTCAAGCCAATGAGTTTTTGCAGGGTCAAGCTCGGATAATTTTCCTAATTGTTTCGAGCCTCCTTCAACACCAACAACACCATAGACTCCATCAGTTGTAAAAATTGGAACGACTGATGATGGAATACCGCCACTTAATTGAAATGTCCGGTCATTAATATCGATATCACCATCTCCATCCCAATCTAGGGCTGCACCTGCTGAGAGAATATCAAAATTATATGCTGTTCCCAGCCCAAGCGATGCACTACAAAGATCGCCTGATACCTCTTCAGGAGCAAAAGTTGTAAAAGTAACAATACCGGCTGTCGTAACTGGTACTGATAAAACTTTCTCGCCGGTTGTGCCCGCATCAGTAAAGTCATAAAACCAACCAGCAGCGTCTTTATGTGTTGAATCAGAGCTATCGAGTATCGTGGAAGTCACATCAATCAGATCGTCATCATCATAAGCAACTCCACTTGCCTGAGGGTAACCATCTGTTGACTCCGAGACATTATCGCCATCCGCATCTTCCATTTCGTTTGCGCCAGTAAAGAAATCACGGAAAGCATAGAACCGGTCTTCAACTTCCGTATCTAATGGATGAGGTCTGTAACCAGTTCCAACTATGACATAATCATAACTGCTTTCATTAGAGAAAATTGTATCAGTCACTTGCACAACCGAAGGCGCATCAAAGAAACGTCGTTTTTTAGTATCGCTACTACTATCAGCAATCTCAGCAAGCTTTCCTACAACAGTTGTACTTTCAGGATTGCCGGAGGCAATCTCTAGTGCTGCTAAATCAACCCGCCATATCTGACCGCCTGTGTCTACCGCGTAGAGTCTATCTGTAACACCATTGAGGTCGCCATCGAGCGTACGGATACTAGCTGCAATTGAATAATTCATATCCGACACCTGAATATCAGCACCAGAACCTGAACCGCTTATTGATAAAATAAGGCTGCCATCTTCGGGGTCAACGATATAAATTGCGTTGCCAAGAAAATCATTGTCACCATTATCTGCTGGTGAATAAACCTCAGA
>CAJXCX010000151.1:0-2542 GCA_913051685.1 uncultured Spirochaetales bacterium | reverse complement strand
ATGTTGGATGTGATATAAATATAGTACAGTTTGATGAAACAAACTGAAAATTGTACAGGACGGCGGGGCAGTACCGCCCGCCTCCACCACAAGGAGATTAAATGAAAAAATATCAGAAGGAGCTTCAAAATGCGAAACCCCTTAACTCTACTCATAAAAACCCCATGTCGCTTTATATGGCGGGTGATCTTAAAAAGTCCATGTTTACGGTCTTTGGCCCTGATTATAAGGACAAAGTGTTGGCTTGTTAAGTTAGTTGCTGAGTGGATGTTTAAGGCATATATCGTTTGGAGTATTTGTGCTGATGCTTTTCTCGTTGGTGGTATTATATATCTAATCTTTTTTAATGATGTTGATTATTCCCAATGGTTTTATTACTAATCTTTTTTTGATGGGGGCGAAATAGGTTCGACTGGCAATGAATAGGAATGTGGAGAATTGTGGATTGATCACCTTATCGATCAACAACGAGAAATGCCAACGATAATGAGGCATTTGAGGATTACGCACTAGCTGCTTAATTGCTCGGGGTTTTTTGGAAGATTTTGTCCTAGCAACAGAATCAAAATCTTCCACTTTGAAAATGTCATGATAAGGAGATAATTTAAATATGACTACTACGAAGACCCAAGCTACTAAAGTAGTGAATGCCCTTGAAACAGGTGCAGAACTTACTGCAAAGCAGATTAGCGCCCGCTATGGTGTTAAGAATGTTCGCGCAGTGATTAGTCAATTGCGTACAGAAGGATATTCAATCTTTCTGAACAAGCGAGTGAGCTCATACGATGGTGAAACTTATATGAAGTATCGCCTTGGCACCCCACTTCGCTCTGTGGTTGCTGCTGGCACTCAAGTTCTACGCGCTGCGTAACTTGATGGCTCACGGGTGATGCCGTAATACATCCGTGGAGAGTCATGGTTAACTCTCCAATTTTATAATAAGGAAAACAATGGCATTAACAACATCTAAAATTTTTACAAATACGATTGAAAATATCGCAAAGGAAAAACAGATTACTCACATGGAAGCTGTTTTACATTATTGTGAAAAAGAGGGGATTGAACCCCAAACAGTTAAGTCTTTAATTTCAAAAGGTCTTAAAGAAAAGATCGAAGCAAATGCAAGAGACTTGAATTTTCTACCGAGGCAAGCACAACTACCAGTATAATCAAATGATGAACGACAAATTCTTCAACGCAGCAAAAGAAGCGGCGATTCAAGGAACCGGAACAGGTGGGCGAGGTAGAGGAAACTTTAAACTAGGCGCTGTACTTGCACATAAGAACATGCTAGTAAGCACTGGCAACAATAGTTATAAAACACATCCCCTGATGCACAGAAGGACAGAATGGCCTTTTCTTCATGCTGAGCAATTGGCACTTATTAGAAATGGTTTGGATAATTGTGAAGGCAAAGATTTGTATGTCGTTCGTGTTTTGAAAAACCTAGACTTTGCTATTAGTTATCCTTGTGAAGTATGTCAACAGCTAATCATGGATGTTGGTGTTCGTAATGTATATTATATCAATGAAAGAGGTAAGTTTGCAATATGGACCCCATTGACATCTATCTAATGTATTGTGCATTAAAAGCACACTTCAATAGAAAAGATTACGACTTCCTAACTTATAAGGGCAAGAGTCGTGTATCTAGGGATTCATATTGGAAGCGTAAAGACAAAATATTCTTTCTTAAACTTTCCAGAAAATATGACAACTACGATGACATTAAAGATTATTTCGTAGCCAATTTCGTTGCAACACGGAGTGGATATGTTGCTGATTTTACTGATGAGAATTATGAAAATTGGAAAGAGAAGAGAACGAATTTTTACGACATATTCGCTGAAGAAATCCAGCCATTCGTAGAAAATTTTAATCCAATATTTAAAGTAAAGAAATCAGAACATCCACTCTTATTAAAAGAATATCTTGGTAAGAGAGTATCATTAGAAACATTGATTATTCTTGATGAACTTTTAGACTTTACCAAGAGCTGGAATAGGAGTATGTCAGAAGATTATATTTGGTATGATGTCAATAAATTACTACAAAAATACAAAAGGTTCTTGACAATTGATAAGAAACAGTATAGAATACAGTTATTAAATCTGATAGAGGAGTCTGATGATGAATGATAAAGTTGAGTTGGAAGATGTTGCTCGTAAGGAAGCACACATGGAAAATGAAATTGTAGAACTAAGGTCTAGGGTTAAAACTTTAGAATTTGATTGTGCTGAGTTGACAAAACATAATATGGAGTTATTTGAACGTGTTAATAAACTTGCTTCACGGCAACCAGCATGGCCAAAGGGATATCGTCCTACTGGACGTAAAGAATTTCCCCACCCTCGAGCAAATCGAAATACAAAATTTAAAAATTTGCCGGTGTAGCTGAGTGGTGTAGCAAGGCTTTTGTAAAGCTTAGACGGGAGTTCGATTCTTTCTACCGGCACCAGTTATTTTAAAGGAGTAGTTTAGTGAAAGTAGAATTAATAGATTATATGGGTAGTGATTTATCGGTAGTAAATGCTGCCCGTGT
>CAJXCX010000150.1:0-2548 GCA_913051685.1 uncultured Spirochaetales bacterium | reverse complement strand
GATGTTAAGACCGGCCTGAAACATTACCTGATAGTTCTTCCTGTTATACTTGCATCTGGTTTTATAGTAGATTCCGTTTTGAGAGCGTTTGGAATAGAACCGGAACAGCAAGACATTATCAGTAAGCTTCTGAGTGAGGACTCTTTAGGGGTTCTTGCTTTTATGGTTTTCTTCGGGATGTTAGCTGCACCGATTGTAGAGGAGCTCATTTTTAGAGGATTCCTGCAGTCTGCCGTAAGAATTACTTGCAGCAGCTTGCAAACTATTCTTATTAGCGGATTTATTTTTGCGTTGATACACTGGAACGCCCATGTGTTCTTACAGATTTTTGTTTTAGGTCTCATGTTAGCCTATTTATTTGAGAAAACCGGATCGTTGGTTGCTCCAATAACCGTCCATATTTGTCATAATACTGTTACATTAGCTTTTTTAATTTCTTACAAACATATATTAAAGAGTCATGTTTAAGAGCATTGAAGAACAACTTAATATTATTAAGCGCGGAGTTTTAGAAATTGTTCGTGAAGAAGAGCTCGTTGAAAAACTAAAAAAATCTATAAAAACACAAACTCCATTGCGGGTTAAATTAGGACTTGACCCTACCGCGCCAGATATACATATTGGAAATGCAATCCCAATTCATAAGCTGCGTAATTTTCAGGAACTTGGCCATACGGCAGTTCTCATCATTGGAGATTATACCGCAATGGTTGGTGATCCGTCCGGTGTGAATAAAACCAGGCCTCAACTAACGCAAGAAGACATAGACAATAATGCGAAAACCTATCTGAACCAGATAGGAAAAATACTGGATATTGAAAAGACTGAAATTCGCTATAATAGCGAGTGGTTTAAAGAGATGAAATTTACTGATGTAATTACACTTACCTCTAAGATGACGGTGGCTAGAATGATGGAGAGAGATGATTTTTCAAAGAGATATTCTTCAGGAGTGCCTATCAGCCTTCACGAATTTATTTATCCATTAATGCAGGGATACGATTCAATAATGGTGAAAAGTGATATAGAAATAGGTGGTACAGATCAGATATTCAGCCTACTTGTCGGACGTGATCTTCAAAGAGATGCAAAAATGGAACCTCAGACAGCACTCACCACTCCCTTACTGGAAGGAATTGACGGGAATAAAAAGATGAGTAAGAGCCTGGGTAACTATATTGGTATATATGAAGAGCCAAAAGAAGTATTTGGCAAGACAATGAGGATAAGTGATGACCTTATGCGTAAATATTTTGAGCTGGCAACTGACATGGCTATGGAAGAGATAGAAAGCACATTAGATGGACATCCGCGCGAGGCAAAGATCGTCTTGGGAAAAGCTATTGTAAGCCGGTATTACGATAATGAGGCTGCAGAGAAAGCAGCAGAGGAATTTGACAGGATTTTTAAAGAACATAAAATTCCGGACGATATTCCACAAATAGCACTCCCTTCTAATGAAAACGGAAATCACAAAATATGGATAGTAAAGTTATTGGTGGATCATGGTTTTGCGTCCACCAATGGAGAGGCGAGAAGATTGATTACTCAAGGAGGAGTAAGTATTGATAATAAAAAATATACAGATCCGGCACAAGAAATAAGTTTGCAGGATGATATGGTGCTTAAAGTAGGAAAACGACGTTTTGCGAAAATTGTTATAACTCGCTAATATCTTTTGATTACCACATTCTTTCTCAATTTCTTTATATACTCCTTCTTTACCTTAACAAATTTTTCTCTAAAAAGTGTATTGCGGATCTCTTCCTGTACTTTCATAAAGGACAATGTTTGAGCCTGAACAATCTCTTCTATCTTAAAAATGTGGTAGCCTAGCGATGACTTTATCACATGGCTTAGTTCGCCTTCCTTCAAATGAGAAATGGCAGCAACCAGATCTTTTCTAAAACCCTTTACTTCACCAAATCCCCACAAACCTCCTCTGCCGGCATGCGGTCCACGTGAGTGCTCTTTTGCCAAAGCCTCGAAGTCTTCGCCATTTTTCAATCTGCTTAATAGATCTTCTGTAGTTTTTTTTGCCTCTTCATCTGAATCATAACTTGAACGTTTTATCAATATATGCCTGAAACTCGTACTGCCTTTCATTGAAAATTTATCAATGTGATCTTGGTAATAGCGTTTAATTGCTTTAGGTGTGACTACTATTTTTCTATAAACATTTGCACGCATAATTTCTTCGATTAATAGATCTTTCCTTAGTTCGGTTCTTTTCTTAAGAGGGTTGAATCCCTGTTTATTGGCCAATTCATAATATTTGTAGACAGAGCCTACCTGGTCAACAGCACCTTTCTCGAATGTATCAACACTTTTTTCAATCTGTTCTTCCAGCTCCGGAGTATCAATCAAAAGTTTCTTTGCTTCCTGTACAAGTATTTTTCTATCAATTAATTCATCAATGGCATTCTCAATTATCTCTTGTTTTTTTGATTCCAGCCCTGCCTCAGAGTATTTTTGTGCGGCAATTCTGAATGCTTCATAAGCTCGCTTTTGGATATCAAATTCTGTAATTATTTCACCGTTAACGATA
>CAJXCX010000149.1:0-2614 GCA_913051685.1 uncultured Spirochaetales bacterium | reverse complement strand
ATGGCTTCAGTTTACCGCAAGGAATCAGGGGTGTATTATATCTCTGTTATGTTCCAGAACAAACGAATCACACGCAGTCTTGGCACACGTTCATACCATATTGCTAGAAAGCTGATTCCCCAAGCCGAACAAGATATATTAACAGAGTTGCTTGGGTTAGGGGAGAGGCAGAATAAGAAGCTTTCATTCATTCAGCTTGTTGAAGAGTACCTCAATTGCCCAAATCAACCTTGGGCGGAAAACACACGAATACGCTACAGGTATTTATTATACAATTACATTGATAAAGGACTTCCAGATAAGTCAACAACAAGAGCAATGACCATCCGAACTGTAAATGCATGTAACAACTGGGGTTTTAAGAATGGATTTATTGATAAGTCGGTAAAATTGAAGGGTGGAAGCAAGTGGGAAGCACGCAACAAAGTATTCAAACAGAATGAGCTAAATCAACTCTTTGAAAGTATTCAATGCCCAGCTTTCAACAGGTTTGTCCGCTTTGCCTATTATACGGGTGCTAGGAGTGGTGAAATACGCTCTTTACCGAGGGAAAACATCAAAAATGACCACATAGTAGTTAACGGTAAAACAGGGCCCAGAATGGTCAAATTAAATGAGCAGGCAAAGGAAGTATTAAAAGAAGAGAAAAGTCTGTGGAACTACAGTAAAGACTTTGTTTCACACAAGTTCAAGAAAGAGTGCAGGAAACTGGGCATTAAGGATGCCCGTTTCCATGACCTGCGCAGAACCTTTGGCTACAACCTGATAAAACAGGGGATGTCTATATATAAGGTAAGTAAGCTGCTGGGTCACGCATCAGTTAAGACTACGGAGAAGCACTATGCTCCGCTGCTGACTACGGATATTGAAGAGTTCGTTTTATAATAATTTATTGGTTCAAATAGTATAAACGATACTGCAAACGAATCATTACAATCATACATGAGGTAGGTCATTTTTGTGCACCATCTGCACATCACACTTGCTACAAATCGTTTTCCAAGCCCCTTTTATCATCACTTCTTTTGTATCGCCACACTGCGGGCAATGAAGTGTGACCGTCTCTTTTTTAATCGGCGGCCGCACATTCCACCCATTTTGTTTGTCATTTAACAACCACATTTCAAAATCCGCGGCCTCATTCACACTCTTTTTATTATTACGTAATTGGTTAAGTGTGAATTTTTCATAAGATGTTTCAACATCAACAGTTGAGTATTTAGTAGCTAATGCATTTAAATCAAAAGTGGTGTGTGTATCACTACTCTCCTTTTGTATGCTATCTTTACTTTTTTTTTCTCTCCTTTGTGTGTTTCCGCGGAGAAAACCCACGTTTTCGATAGAAAACCCCTGTTTTCTTTCCGGAAACCCCGCTGAAGTGTAGTTTTCAGTGAGAGAACCCTCCTTTGTTGGTAATTCTGATATTCTCTTATTATAGACTACCGCAACAGAATCAACGAAAGATTGAGCCCATACTATACCCTCTTTCCAGTAGCTTTCATCTATAACACCAACAGAGACCAAGTCTCCGATGTACTGATTCATCTTTTCTTCTGTAACACCTGTTTTGCTTGCTAAATACTGTTTGTCAACTGGCTCACCACATTCATATTTGTGATTAGGGGATACACCCAATTGCTCAAATAGTCGATAGTAAAAAGCATATCCATCGTTTCCATACTTATTGACAAAGATTTCTAATTCCTTGTTCCAGTAACAATCGTGGGGGAAATAATCGACAGTATTCTTTTTTGGTCTTGCCATTATTTACCTCCAAGCCATTTGTCCAGCCACTCCCTTCTAAACATCAGTTTTCCAGCTTCCTTACTAACCTTAAGCCTTCCGCTGTCTACAGCACGTCTTATTGTGCTGGCACTTAAACTGGTATAATCACAAGCCTGCATCAGGTTAAGCCATTTATCTGTGGACTTGTTTCTTAACAGGTTTTCTATTTTCTGTAATCGTTCTACAATTGGTAACATAAGGTTCTCCTATTTTATTTTAATTAAATCACACGCATTCTTTGCGTATGCAATAGGAGAGCTTATTTTGAGTTAACTATGAGGGGATACGTAGCGTAAGGGTACCTACCTTATGCTACGTAATAGAGAGGGCTACTTTACCAGCCGAATTGCTCGGCGTACTGTTTTCTTTCTTTCATAGCCTTTTGCTGGAAATGGATTCTTATTCTTTCTTTTTGTTCTTTTTCGCCAATTAGGGTGTCTTGAGTTGAATATTCTTTGCCGTAATCATCTAATCCAAATTCAACAAACAAATCGTAGACTATGTTGACCTGCTCGGTCTGTCCTATATCAAATGTTTCTAATCGCCAGAATAAGGGCTCTAAAGCCATTTCAAGGCTTTTATTCTTACCAGCTCTTGTTTGCATAAACTTATGTTTTTCTACAGGTTCTAATATCACTTCAAAGATTTCATCCCAATCTAATTGAGGTACTAATTGTTCCATAGTAGGTTTGGCATTCTTTAGTGCTTCTATCTCTTTTTTTATAGGTGCCTTTAACTCTTTCCTCATTTCAATATCTAAATCATGGCGGTCATATGCATGTGTCTCAAGAAAGAACACAGCTACTTTCATTGATTCTGATAATTCTTC
>CAJXCX010000148.1:0-2616 GCA_913051685.1 uncultured Spirochaetales bacterium | reverse complement strand
TGTATTCATCTCGATACGTCCAGTATGCCTTATCATAATCCATAGACATACCTAAAAGAGCATCTGCTTCCCTCCATTTTAAATTAAATTTTTTTATCAATTTCTTACAGGATTCAACTATCTTTTCTTCACCTACAATTTTTAGATTCTCTGCCTTACTTCCTGTCAATCCTAATTCTTTCTCTGCTTGTAATTCCACTGGTAATCCTTGCGTATCCCAACCAGCTCTAAAGACGAGATTCATACCTTTTAATATGGAAAAACGGTACCAAAGATCTTTCAGAATACGTCCACGCATATGTCCAATATGTGGTTCACCATTCATAGTTGGAGGGCCTTCCACATAGCCAACAGGAGAATTATTTGTAATTTTCTCGGAGATAATATGTCTTACACTAATATCTTCCCATAATTTACGTACATCATCCTCGATTTCTTTTGGGTTAAAATTCGGATTTAGTATTCTATCCGTTTTATTATCTTTCAAATAAGATAATCTCCATTTTCATTTTTTCAACCAAACTGTATTTCACTTTTAAAATACGCTCAATTTCAATTTCCACATTCTTCGCGTGAATCCAATGAACAATAAAAACCTATCCAAGATATGTTTTAAAATCATAATCTATCTAAAAAATAGATATTGGAAAACTAAATTCCTTTGAAAAGTCTGTCTGCTAAGAATCTGGGTAATCCGACAGTTTTAATCTTCTTTGCTGTAGTTTCAATATCGTAAGGTATTGCTTTGTGTATTACTTCTATGTTTTCATTCTTTTCTTTCAATATTACGTATTGTGCTTTAGAATTTTTTGATCTGGGTTGGCCAACAGAACCTGGATTAATCACTATGCCGTTTTTCCCTTTCCATGTAAACGGGATATGTGTATGACCTAAAACGATGATATCAACTTTATTCTTTTTTAAATATCCATTGAATAGGTGTTCATGAGTGGCAGGATGAACATATTCAAAGAGATTGTTTGTTGGGCTTCCATGAACCATTAACATTTTAAAGTCCTTCAATTTCACGATATTTATCTTGGGAAAACTGCCCAAAAATTTTTTTTCAGCTGAATTTATTTGTTTTGAAGTCCAATTGATAGCTGACGTGGCTATATTATTAAACCATTTTACATCACCAGTTAAAGTTGCGTAATCATGGTTCCCAAGAACGGCTTTTACTTTTTTTTCTTTAACCCATTGAATAATTTCTTTTGGATTAGCTCCATAACCTACAAAATCCCCAACGCAGTATATTGGTAAATTAGGTATCGCCTCTGATATTGCATCAAGTGCTTCAAGATTTGAATGAATATCTGAAATGAGGATAATGTCCATTGGTTATATCCTTAGATTCTAAAGTCTGTAAATAAATCTATTTAATTAAAAGGGGAGTGTTCCCAACTGAGACAGTATCTGTAATCACGTTAACTTTTTTTTGTTTTTAGTTGAATATGTTATACCTAGTCTCTTATCGCTCAAACATCTTATCTAATTTGAATAGTGTAAATATCTATGTCAAGTTTCACAAAAAATTGGGCAAAATCACCAAGCGGAGGATTCGGAGATAAAGTAAAGGGTGCAGTGAGGTCATCAGGACCCCTGAAACCACGACTTGAGCAAGCTACGAGAAGGATTCAAATCCAGATCTCAAAGCTTGATACAGCATCGACAAAACTAAAAGATAGAGACAAGAAAATTTTCGCTAAAGTAGTAAGTGCAATTCAAAAACACGATATGCCACATGCATCAGTTTTTGCTAATGAACTTTCGGAAGTTCGAAAGATGAATCAGATGGTTACCTCAGCTCAACTAGCTTTGGAACAAATAACCATGAGGCTTAACACTGTGCAAGAGCTAGGCGACATAGTCGTCACTCTCACACCTGCAATGTCTGTCATTCGAGGCGTAAAAGGTGGACTAACAAGTGTGTTGCCTGAAGCAGAAAACGAGATAGGCGAGATAAGTGGATTACTTAGCGGTATCTTAGTGGATGCTGGACAATTAGGAGGATCAACATTGAACTTCGAAGCAGCAAACGAAGAGGCAGAGAATATCATGGCTGAAGCATCAGCCGTTGCAGAACAAAGAATGAAAGACAAGTTCCCAGATCTTCCAGCTCCTGCTGAGACATCGCAAGCTGGAACTGTAAGCTTCGGTTAGCCCAAAAAACGGAAGAAGAAAATGTGGCAGTTGCACCATTTCGGTATCGGTTTATAAAAACTACCTCCGAGATTGGCGCTGCTGTCCACATTACATATTTTTTACACGTGAAAAAAAGTAGTGTTTAGTTTGATTTTGGAAAAGAGAAGATTCATCGAAATCTATATCTAAATCCTAGTGGTGATTATTTTTGAACTTAGATCGTATTCGTATTTTTGGAGGTGGAGATGGAGTAAAAAAGAAACTCATTTCAGCTGCGAAGCGTATTGAAGTTCATAAACGTGAGGTTACATCGCTTCGTCTTAGACTTGAAAATAGAAGACAATCTCTTTTTGAGAAAGTTGTACGTTCTATTGAAAATAAAGAAGAAGATAGTGCCAAAGTCTTTTCGGTTGAACATACTGAGTTGGCAAAAGTTTTGAAGGTTGTAAAAGTAAGTGAGCTAGCTTTAAC
>CAJXCX010000147.1:0-2624 GCA_913051685.1 uncultured Spirochaetales bacterium | reverse complement strand
GCCGTTTGCATACATCATTTATAAAAGACCGTGCACCTATTAAGGGGAGATCAATCATGGTTGGTTTTCAATTAGATTTTTAGGCTTCTTCAATACAAAGCGGAAGAGATTACCATCTTGAAATAGGAGCTGATATATACCGTGAAGAATAGCTTGAGTTTTTTTCTTGCCTTGTAAAAACGGCCTATGAAAGAACGTTGTATAGTTTTCTAGCAGGATAATTTCATATCCTTTGAAATGTGTGGCAACGAATTCTTCCGGAATAAAGCCAACCGTAGGGTCTACACTGTCTAAGTATTGTTCCACAGGAGAATAGAATTCAACCATTTGTAAAATTTCTTCCTCGCAAACACGAGGGGCAAGTGGATGTTGATGCTTCAAGGTTGTATTGAAATTCTTTACGAATTCGTGACTAATCGAAAGTCCTCCACCAATTTGTTTATAAAACGAAGCAAAAATTCGGAAGAGCGGATTCTGAAATGGTCGACGATTAGGTTCATGTGATCCAACGACAACGCCGCCTGGGACTAAAAGGCGGTCCACAATATGGCTGATGTCTTCGGGTTTTGATGTGTGGTGAAATACAGAACTCGCACATATAACATCAAAGGGCCCTTCGATTTCGTCTAGGTTTGTCACAAATAGAAACCTTTTGTCATTTTCTACGCTTTCTCTTGCAACATCTAACATTTCTTTTGAGATATCCTGCCCAACAAATTGTAAATTTTTGAAATTCTTGTCACGCACTCTTTCAGCAATAAACCCTGTTCCGCAACCAATATCCAGGATGCGGATTTCTTGGTTCAATGCGTCCTTATATTGATTAAAGAAATTATCCCACCAAGCAATATCACCCTCATAAATTTCGGGATGGTTTTTTATATATCCAGGGGACTCTAGTCCGTATTTGATACAATTAAATCGGCGAACAAATTCTTCTGTTTCACTTTTAAAGTCACAATCATCTAAGACATCGGTAAAGACTTGGCCTCTTGCATCTTTTGGATATGGAACACCAAGCAAATAAGCTGTGGTATTGCAAATATCCATAATAGAACCAGGACGCTCAATTACATACCCATTTTTAATTCCTTTTCCAGAAATTATAAATGGGACGTACATTTCCGATTTAGCAAGAAGATAGCTATGATCGATTGCCGCCATTCCGTGGTCTGAGCAAATAATCGTTGCGGTATCATCGGCTAACCCATTATCGGTTAACCAATCAAGTAAGTTTCCAACATGACCATCAATCTTCTGAATTGCTTTTTTGTAATTATCTGAGGTGCTTCCATAAGCATGGCCAAGAAAATCAGCCTCGCTAAAATCTAAAATAAACAATCGTTCTTCATCACGCAGGATGTCTTCTTTTAACCACTCTACAGCAACAGCATCACTTTTGTATACGGAGTGCATAGGTAATGAAACAACTTTCGTTGTCCATGAATCTTTGCAAAAATGCTCTACGTGCATTGATCCATAGGCAATACTTGGTACGACATCAAGGATGCCCTCCGTACGAATACTTTGCCCAAAGTTATTGTCCTTAACCCCATGAATCTTAGGGATGGTGCCTGTAAAAATACTGGCAAAAGCAGAATTAGTTAAAGCACGGTAAACAGTTGTCAATCCATTTCGATGATAGGCACCATTTTTTTTAAGTCTTTCCATCGCTGGTAGTTCAAGGCTATCGAATATGTCTTTTCTACAGCCATCAATATTTAAGATTAGTACTCTTTTGAAACGCGCATCTGTTAAATCTGGTTTATGGAATTTACTGAAATGGTTTTTTGGGAGCATTAATCGTGTCACAAATGCTCCAATAAAAAGAACGACTGTAGCAAGACCAACACCCCACCATTCGGAAGAATCAGCTTCAACAAATACTGACAACAGAAAAGCTAGATAAAAAGAAAAGAACACACTCATTGAAAGTGATACAGTCGTCGGAGCGACTGTGAAAATTGAATTATATAACTTTAGGAATGCAACCTTAGGATCTCTTGCAACGATCGAATCCGGAATACCCATGAAGCCAAATTGGATAATAATACATGCGAGAACATTAGCGCCGAATAAGATTGCTACGTATGTTAGGTCAAGATGGAGCCAATAAAACAGACCCACAATTGCAATGATGCCAGGAATAATGAAATATGGATAAAAGTCTGAAATTTTAGCTGTAGTAACCGCTACAAAAAAACCAAAAAGACAAAATAGTGGCGAAATATCCTGTTTATAACAAACAATGAATGTTCCTATACCAGCGATTAGAAAATAAGTATCAATAGTATTGAAAAAATACAGAAGTCGAACACACATGCTTTCGATTGCATCATTATAAAACGTCGAAATAATTTTTTTAATCAAGTTCATTGTATCTATTCTATTCCTAACCTAAACAATATAAGTTTCTTGATGTATGGGAGTTATCATAAATTCTTTTTAATCTTCGATAGAAGAGTATAAATCCTACCAAAATAACTGCAATAAATCCTAAATTGAATACTATTTCAGCTCTTTCAATATTTTTTATTCCAGAGCTAAGTTCCAAGTTATAGCAAAGGCATGCGATTAAGTATGCTGTTGCTAATATGGCGACCAACTGTACTAGTAGAGGCTTA
>CAJXCX010000146.1:0-2629 GCA_913051685.1 uncultured Spirochaetales bacterium | reverse complement strand
AAATTCGATTTAATAAAATTTATCAATATTCTCATAGAACTTATTCCGACGATTCGTTAATTTTTTTCCTAAGTACCTTGCTAGGGCGGAAAACAACGGCTTTCCTTTGTGAAATTTGAATTCGTTCACCAGTAGTCGGGTTTCTCCCTGGTCTAGATTCTCTATCTTGTATTTTTAACGAGCCAAACTTGGAAAGTTTGACGTCCTTACCAGCAGCCAGATTCTTAACGATAATATCAAAAAATTTATCAACTATTCTTCCAGACTCTTTAAAATTGAGACCAAGTGTTTTGTGTAACATGTTTGTTAAATCTTTTCTTGTCATTTTTACTCCCTAATTTCCGCGGCAACCTCTTTTTTTAGACCAACTACAACCTTATCGAATATGGATGAGACTTCATCGTCTTGCAATGTTCTATCGTTTGCACCAAAAATTACAGATAAAGATAGGCTTTTTTTGTTATCTCCTAATTCTGGATCGTGAAATAAATCAAACACGAAAGTGTCCTTAATGATTGGTGAAGTCAGTGAGGTTATTACTTCAATTACTTGTCGAGACTGTACATTCTTATCAATAATTATTGACAAGTCCCTTTGAATAAAAGGGAAGGTTCCAAATGGACGCATTGTTTTTACGCTTTTGTCTAACTTGGCAATTTGGTCAACAAAAATACCGGCCAAGATTACCCCTTTCTCAATTCCATACTGTCCAGAAATTTCTGGATGCAAATCTCCTATATATCCAACTAAAGAATCCTCAAAATAAATCATCGATGATTTGCCAGGATGAAGAATCTTGTTATAGTCGGCAGGTAATTGTGAATCGAAGGCGATTTTTCGAACGTCTAGTCTTAGTCCGGCAAATAGTTTCAGCAATGAGTTTTTTAGGTCAAAAAAATCCTCTTTTGATTTCTTCCAAAGAGGGTTCGAAGGTTCGTGGGAAGAAATTACACCGATTTCCATGTGTTGACCGTGGTTTGAACCATCTTTAGTAAAAGTATTTCCTATCTCAAAAAATTTAAATATCTCAGAATTACGATTAAGATTGTATACCGCATTTTTTAATAGAGATGGAATTAGGCTAGTCCTCAAAAACTTAGCATCTTGCGAGTGTGGATTCATAATTGCAAGTTTGTTTAGATTTGGGAAAGCAATTTCGTCATCGGTAAAACTGTAGTTTATTACTTCAGAGAAACCCTCGAGCGAAAAGAGCTCTCTCGCCTTGGATGAGATATCTCTTAAGTCTGGGAACGGGTTCAATATTTTTTCTCTTAAAGGGACTCTTGGAAATGTCGCAGGTATTGAATCTAAACCGACAGTTCTTGCAACTTCTTCAATAAGATCATAGTCATTGGCTAAATCAAACCTGTAACTAGGGGGACTAAAGGCAGTCGTAGTGCCATTCTCAGAGGTTTGCTCTATAGATAAGGAAGCTAGAATCCGTACTACCTCTTCCTTCGCTATAGACAGGCCTAGTGTTCTAGAAACTTTATCTAAATTAAGCTCTATAAGTCGGCCATCTTTCAGAGTAGGGTTGGTGTCTATATATTCTTTAATTATTTTTCCTCCACAAATTGAGACTAGCAACTCAGCAGCAAAAAGTAATGCATTTTTTACCAAATATTCTGAAACTCTTCTTTCAAATCTATAGGACGATTCGGTAGACACATTAAGAGACTTGGAGTTTGAACGAATAGTGGACGGGTCAAAAGAAGCACACTCTAACAAAATATTTGTTGTCTTGTTAGTAACGCTAGCTCTCTCGCCACCAATAATGCCGGCCAAGGCTATGGGTCCTTTGGCATCTGCAATTGTTAAATGATTCTTAGTGTCGCGAACATTGCCATCCAAGGTTTTAAAAGCAACATCGACATCGTTAGAGATACGAATAACATCTCCGTCAATTTCATCAAAATCAAAAATATGTATAGGATGTCCGGTTAAAAACATGAACAGATTACTTAAATCAACAACATTGTTTATGGAGTTAGTGTTCAATTTGGACAAAAGATCTTTTATCCAAAAAGGAGATTCGACAACAACTATATCTTCTATCTTTATTAAAGAATATCGGATAGCATCCTCAGAATTAATATCAACTGATAATTCATTAATCTTCTCTACTAATTTATATTGTTTGTCATCTAAATTTAACAACTGGTCAGAAAAAGGTAGCTTTAAAATAGCCGAGAGCTCTCTAGCTATTCCATAAAAGCTTAAGCAGTCTCCCCTGTTGGGAGTTATTGATACATCAAGCACATAGTCTTCCAGTCCTTTGTTGGTACAAAGCTTTGAACCAATTTTTAATTCAGAAGGTAGTATAAATATGCCGTCACTCGAAGAATGGTTCACGTCCAATTCATCTAGTGAGCACAGCATTCCAAAAGATTCGACTCCGCGTATTTTAGCTTCTTTTATTTTTAAGCCTTCAGGATGTTTATCTGATTTGTTGAGTTTGGCGCCAATCGTTGCCAGCGGTACCACGTTGCCTACATTGATATTATCCGCGCCACAAATTACCTGAAGAGACTCTTTACCATTGTCAACCTTGCATACCGTTAATCTGTCAGCATCAGGATGCTTATCAATCGAGATTATTTTGGCAACTATAATTTTTTCATCTATATCT
>CAJXCX010000145.1:0-2639 GCA_913051685.1 uncultured Spirochaetales bacterium | reverse complement strand
AATAATATAGCTTCTTTAGAAAACAAGTTTAATATTTTTTTTTATAAGTTATATATATTCTTAAAAAATATTCATAATGGCGGATAAAAACAATATTTTAGACAAATTATCAAAGTCGAAGTTTAGATCAAAATTTAACTTAGATTCTGAAATGAATTTTTACGTTCAAGACAAAGGAATCGATGAAATTAAAAAGCATGCTAGAGGCTTTGTTCAGAAAAGAATTGCGCCTGAAAAAATTTCTAATGACGGTAAGCAAACACCATTTAAAAGTCATCCTGTTTTTATAGCCCAGCATGCAACCGCTACTTGCTGTAGGAAATGCATTAAGAAATGGCATAAAATAGATATGAATCGTGAACTAACATCAAAAGAACAAGATTATATTGTAAAGCTGATAATGATTTGGATAGAAAAGAATCTTAATTAATTTTTTTGTGTTCTGTAGGCCGCAACTATGCCAGCTACATGCTGAAAGAAAAAGCGATCTTTTTCCTTCAGTATATTCATTAACTTGTCGCCCTCTTCCGTCATACCATTTTGAAAACACGCGGCCGCAGCAAGAGGATATAGTTGGTAATAATTTGGATTAGCCCTTAAAGCAACACCAAAATGTTTTATAGCGTCATCTAAATTTCCTTGAGCTTTACATAGAATACCCATGCAATAATTTTTCTGAAAAATACAATCTGGTGACTCATCAACCTTTCCTAGTACATTTCTAGCATTCTCATAAAAACCTTCACCAAGAAATGTTGCTGCTATCTGAATAAGTAAACTGTTATCATTGCTGTTTTCAGCTTTTTCAAGTAATAGAAGTTGGTTTTTTGAATCCATAATGTTAAATTACCACATATTAAATAATTAGGTATAAGACCAATGTCAAAGAAATTGATAATTATCTCCGGCGGGTTTGACCCACTTCATTCAGGACACATAGCCATGTTCGAGGAAGCTAGAGAAGTAGGAGAGATTGTCGTATTGCTCAATTCCGATGAGTGGTTAACAAGAAAGAAGGGTAATTATTTTATGGACTGGAATGATAGAATGTCGGTTGTATCAAACCTGAAAGACGTGATTGACGTTCTACCGTTCAATGATGATGACGGAACTGCAGTTCGGGGAATAATAGATGTAACAAACAAGTATTCTTCATACGATATATATTTCGCAAACGGTGGTGATAGAAACAAGCAAACAACACCTGAATCAAAATTCTGTATAGAAAACAATATCAACGAAATGTTCAATGTGGGAGGAGGTAAAACTCAATCTTCTAGCAATATCTTAAGTGTATGGAAAGATGCTCCAATGGAAAGACCGTGGGGGCAATGGCATTTCTATAAAGAATTTAAAATTGATAATGCAAAGGCCAAAATCAAGTCTTTAATTGTAAAACCTGGAAAAGAACTATCCTACCAAAAACATCACCACAGGAACGAGCATTGGTTCGTCATCAAAGGTACCGCCACAATTAAATTAAATGAAAAAGAATTCGAGATTAAAACCTTTGACACTTTTGATATTAAAATTGGTGAGTGGCACCAGTTAATCAATCGTGGAGACGATGATTTAATTGTCGTAGAAGTTCAATTTGGACAAAAATGTATAGAAGACGACATTGAGAGAAAATAAGATTGTATTCCATAAGTGTCATAATTCCATGTTTAAAAGAAGCAGAAAATCTAAGATTTCTCCTGCCTCAAGTCATAGAGAGCCTAAAAGATTCGACAGCAACCTTTGAGATTATCATTGTCGATAATTCGGTACCACTAGATGACACTCCCAATATATGCTCAAAGTTCTCAGATGTACAATACATAAACACAATTGGCACAGATAATTATGGGAATGCCGTAAGAACCGGGATTACATCATCCAATCATAATTATATTCTTTTTATGGATGCTGATGGTTCTCATGATCCCAAGATAATTTCAAAGATGGTTGAAAAAATCAACAAATCTAATATCTGTATTGCTTCAAGATATTGCGAAGGTGGATCAACAAAAGACAAGGTGACGTCAATATTTTTATCGAAAGTATTAAATTTTATTTACTCCCTGGTCTTAGGAGTTAAGTGTTCCGATTGGTCCGGCAGTTTTAAAATATATAAATCTACTTTATTAAAAGAACTTAGATTAGAATCTAACAATTTCGATATCATTCCCGAGATACTTTTTAAAATGTCACAATTAAGCGACTTTGAAAAAATCGAAGAGGTTCCTTACATGTTCGATACTAGAATACATGGCCAAACAAAAAGGAAGCTTAAAACATATATAGATTTTTTAATTACTCTCATTAAACTGAGATTGGTTTCAAAAAAATAAGAATTGAATTAATTGTATATTAAAATAGTATAAACAAGGAAGATATAGGAGTACCTAGATATGGCAAGAGCACTAATTACAGGGATAACTGGTCAGGATGGAGCATATTTGGCAAAGCACCTCTTGGATTTAGGCTATGAAGTTTACGGAGCCGCTAGAAGAAATTCGAATTACAATACTGAAAGATTACAGATATTAGGAGTAGAAAAGGATATAAAAATAAAAGAATTTGAGCTCTTAGAAGAATCAAACATTAGAAGAGTATTAGAAGAAGTACAACCTGACGAAATATACAATTTAGGAGCT
>CAJXCX010000144.1:0-2695 GCA_913051685.1 uncultured Spirochaetales bacterium | reverse complement strand
GATCCCATTGAAATCAATATTGATAATGCACTACTTTCTGTGAGTGGGGATCATTTTTTTGGAACTGATGAAATGGGGAGAGATGTATTTACTAGGGTTTTATATGGAGCAAAAATATCACTTTGGGTGGGAGCAGTAGCCACTTTTTTTTCTGGGATTATTGGAGTGATTTTCGGGCTTCTTTCTGGGTACTATCAAACTTTCGATTTATTTTTCAGCAGATTGGTAGACGGCTTGATGGTTTTCCCTGGCCTTATCATGGCAATCTTGTTGATGGCTGCGCTCGGTCCATCTACCAACAATGTGATTATTGCCATGATTATTCTTTACACACCACGGATTATCAGAGTGGTAAGAAGTTCTGTGATAGAAACAAAAATCGAGGATTTTGTTGATGCTGCAAGAGTTCTCGGTGCCAATGATATGCGGATTCTTTTTATCCATATACTTCCAAATGCTATTGCACCTCTAATCGTTCAAGTCGCTTTTTGTTTTGCATGGGCAATTATTGTTGAATCCGGCATGAGTTTCCTTGGGTTGGGACTCCCACCTCCAACTCCAAGTTGGGGAAATATTATCAGCGACGGAAGAAATTTTGTATATAACGCACCATGGATTATGATTTTCCCGGGTCTTGCCATTTCAATGGCCGTAATGGGGCTCAATTTTATTGGTGATGGCTTGAGAGATTTCTTGGATCCACATCTACGGAATGTGGTAATCAGACATTGATATATCTCATATTCTTGGATAATCGCTTAAGGATCTCTAAGGCCCATAACTCTGAAAAAAGATTCTTTAAGCCTTGTATTATTAACAAATTATTTAATTCAATTTTATGCCAAATTTAAAGAAACATCTTCATTTATAATTAATTACAAATTTGGAACTAATTAAAAGATTGCTGTAGTAGGGATGCATAAAAATTATTAATAAATTTTTAAAAATGAATACTTTACAAGAAGGAAGTGGATTAAATACTATACCTCTTCTTCAGATAAAAAATTTAAACACTAAATTTTTTACTGAAGCTGGTGATGTACATGCAGTAAATAATGTCAATTTAAGCGTTAAAAAAAATGAAATATTTGCATTGGTTGGAGAATCAGGTTGTGGAAAATCAATAACCGCACGTTCCATAATTCGTCTTATTCCAAAACCCGGTAAAATTGTGTCCGGAAGTATTATTCTTGATGGAATGGACCTTCTTGAGTTGAAAGAATCGGAGATGAGAAAATTTCGAGGAAGTGTCATCTCTATGGTATTTCAAGAACCGATGACGAGTCTGAATCCGGTATATCGAATTGGCAATCAAATTGAGGAGATTCTTATAGAACATCGAAGAGAAATGACTAAACCTGAACGAAGAGATAGGGTTTATGATATTCTCAAGCTTGTAGGTATACCCTCCCCAAAACAACGTGCCAAACAATATCCTTTTGAACTTTCTGGTGGCATGCGCCAACGAGTAATGATTGCTATGGCACTTGTTTGTGGAAATCCACAGCTTTTGGTTGCAGACGAACCAACAACAGCTCTAGTTGTGACGATTCAAGCCCAAATACTTGAACTGATTCAGGACCTTGTCAAAAATCTTGGAATGTCTGTGATTTTAATCACTCATGATCTTGGAGTGGTAGCAGAAACCGCAGATAGGGTAGCTGTAATGTATGCTGGAAATATTGTTGAATCAGCACTTGTCAAAGAATTATTTAGTAAGCCGTTACACCCCTATACTCAAGGACTGATTCGGTCATTACCTTATGGTGGAAAAATGGGACGCAAGCAACCTTTGTACTCTATACCTGGAAATGTCTCTAACCTTCTCAATCTTAAACCAGGCTGTAAATTTTATGAGCGTTGCCAATTTGCAGAAGATGTTTGTATCGAGAAAACACCCCCCCTCTTGGAAACGGAAAAAGATCATCTAGTTCGGTGTAGTCGTATTCATGATATCAAATTCTAGTGAGAAATCAGAGTGTCTAATTTAAATGCCCCATACTTTTCTGTCCGAAAAATAACTAAACATTTTCCACTTCGTAAAGGAATACTTAAAAGGAAAGATGGTTATGTCAGTGCTGTTGACAATATAAGTTTCGAGGTTGATAAAGGAAAAACTTTGGGTCTTGTAGGAGAATCAGGCTGCGGAAAGACAACAATCGCAAGAATGATTCTTCATCTAGAAAAACCAAGTTCCGGAGAAATCCTTATCGAAGGAAAAAACACTGTGGGAATTAAAGGCGAACTTTTAAGAAAGTATCGTCGAAGTGTACAATTGATCTTTCAGGACCCATATTCCTCATTAAATCCACATCGAACAATCAACCAAATTATTGCAGAACCATTCATAATCCATGGGATTTATAAAAATCAAAGTGATATTAAGAAGAGGCTTAATGAAATTTTAGAACTTGTTAACTTATCAAAGGATTGTTTAGAGAAATATCCACATGAACTATCAGGTGGGCAACGTCAAAGAGTCGGTATTGCACGGGCTATTGCTTTGAACCCTGAGATTCTTATTTGTGATGAACCTGTTTCTGCATTGGACGTTTCAATTAGATCACAAATCATCAATATTTTACTTGATCTTCAAAAACAGCTGAATCTTACTATTATATTCATCGCCCACGATTTGTCTTTAGTGGAACATATGAGTGATCAAATAGCTATTATGTATCTAGGCAAAATAGTT
>CAJXCX010000143.1:0-2697 GCA_913051685.1 uncultured Spirochaetales bacterium | reverse complement strand
CTAATGCATCTAGAAGGAATCCGAAATTTTCTGTATATTCTTTCTTCTTCATCCCTAATATCTTAAAAACTTTTTCTTGTAATGACCTTTGATGTATTCTAATGCTACCGCCTCCGATTTCAGTTCCATTTAGTACAATATCGTAAGCGCATGATTTGGCTTCTAATGGTTGCGACTCATCGATTTTTCCTTCTAAGGGCATCGTGAATGGGTGATGAGATGATGTTATTGTATTGTCATCCATTGTGAAAAGTGGAAAATCGGTAATCCAGATAAAATCAAAGGCATTTGGATCAATCAGTTTTAAATCTTCTCCTAATTTGATTCTTACGGCTGACATATATTTGTTAACCGTTGTTTTTTCTCCAGCACCGAAGAAAATAACATTCCCAGGTTTTAAATCTAACTTTGTTTTTAGTGAAGAAATTTCATCTTCGGAAAAGAATTTTAATATAGGAGATTGCATTTCCTTCTCTTGAACCTTAATCCATGCTAATCCTTTTGCACCGTTTTCCTGAGCATATTCTGTAAGTATATCAATATCTTTTCTCGACAAACTATCATTTTCGACTTTGATACACTTGATTGTTCCATTTTTGTCAATCACGTCCTTGAAGACTTTAAATTTTGTTTGCCTAAACAAATCCGTGACATCATTGAACTCAAGTCCGAATCTAACATCGGGCCTATCGTTGCCATACTTGTCCATGCTCTCTTTGAACGTAATTTGCTTGAACGGTCTTGATAGTTTAATACCTTTAATGTTATCAAAAATTATTTCCAACAATTCTTCTACGGTGCTCATGACATCATCTTGATTGACAAACGACATTTCAAAATCAATTTGTGTAAATTCTGGTTGCCTGTCCGACCTTAAATCTTCATCTCGAAAGCATCTGACAATTTGATAATATCTATCAAATCCTGATGTCATCAGTATTTGTTTTAATATTTGGGGAGATTGGGGAAGTGCATAAAAATGTTGTTTGTTTATCCGACTTGGGACCAAGTAATCCCTTGCGCCTTCTGGTGTGGATTTAGAAAGATATGGTGTTTCAATGTCTACGAAGTTTCTATTATGAAAAAATTTTCTTATCATCATCGTGGTATCACTTTTAAGAATAAAGTTGTTAGAAATATTTGGTCTTCTTAGATCTAGATATCTATATTTTAGCCTTGTATTCTCATCGGCATCCACATTTTCTTCAATTTGAAAGGGAGCAGGAATAGATGGGTTTAATATTTCTATTTCATTCAAAAGTACTTCAATTTTTCCAGTGGGTATGCCGTTGTTGATTGTCTCTTCAGATCTGAGTCTTATTATCCCAGTAATTTTGATTATGTATTCATTTCTAACTTCTTCTGTTACGGAGTGAAATTTCTTGGAGTTCTTTGGGTCTGATATGACTTGAATAATGCCCGACTTGTCCCTTAAATCTATAAAGATTATCCCGCCATGATCTCGTATAGATGAGGACCATCCGGACAAAATCACAGTTTCGCCTTCATTCTTCTCGTTATATTGTCCACAGTAAGCTGACCTGTAAGCGGTTTTCATTGTCGGAAATTAATCTTAACTTTATTTATTAAACATCACAAGAAAAGTATAATGATTTGATAAAATGAACGAGATAAAATCAGGAACAATTTCTATATTGGGCAAACCTAATACCGGCAAATCAACTCTGATTAATGCTTTAATAGGTAGAAAGGTTTCTGCTGTTTCGGAAAAACCAAATACTACCAGAAATAAGATTTTAGGAGTGCTAAACACTTCAAAGTGCCAAATATTATTTTTAGATACACCGGGCATACAAAAATCCAACAAATTCGTAAATCGAATAATGGTACAGTCTTCCTTTCAGGCAATTACCGAATCCGATATTACCATGGTTTTGGTAGATGGCTCTAAGGCAATTACGAACAATGACTACGAGGCTATATCAAGAGCAAAAAACAAAAAACTACTTGTAGTCATTAATAAGATTGATTTAATTAAGAAGGGGAAAATACTTAAAATTGTAGATTCTTTAAAGAGTAAATTCTCATTCATAGAGCACTTCATACCTATAAGCGCTCTCAGCAAGGACGGTCTTGGTGTTCTGATTAATGAAATTACTAATCTGCTCCCAAATAGCGGTAGGATATTGCCGGATGATTATTTCACCAATCAACCAGAAAAATTTTATCTTTCTGAAATTATAAGAGAAAAAATTTTTAATAATTATTATGAAGAAGTGCCCTACAGAACGGCGGTAGTTGTGGAAGATATAAAAGATGAGAAAAAGTTGACGACTATACAAGCATATGTGATTGTAGAAAATTCACATCACAAACAAATAATCATAGGAAAAGGTGGCTCGATGATAAAAAAAATTGGCATGGAAAGCAGGGTGGACATGGAAGAGTTCCTTCTATGTAAAATATTTCTTGATTTGAGAGTTAAGATTGATAGCTCTTGGCTTAAAACAAGAGATAAAGTGTTTAATTTCTCTAATATCTAAACTATTTGCCAGAAAATTTTGGATTTCTTTTTTCTTTAAAGGCTTTTTGACCTTCTAGGTAGTCATCACTATTGAGCGTTTTTATAATCGAGGATTTTATTTCTTCGCATGTTTTTTCGTCGATTCCCTGATTCTTTTCAAATGCATTGATTGATTTTTTGATTGAAGCAAGAGACAAAGGAGCATTCGCGGA
>CAJXCX010000142.1:0-2721 GCA_913051685.1 uncultured Spirochaetales bacterium | reverse complement strand
AGAAGAAGTTCTTTAATTGTTTTGAGCTTTTACAAATGGATGATTTGCTTTTTTTAATCCTTTACTTTGTGTATAATAGATACTGACCTGTTGCCCATTTTATGTGCCTATTACTTGTACTGAGGGAAATCACAACGGAGGTATAGTGTGGCTAAAAATTCATTAACTCTAATTGACAATAGAACGGATAAGACTTACGAGATTCCTGTCCAAGATAGCACCATTAGAGCTAAGGACTTAAGACAGATTAAGGTTAAGGAAGAAGAGTTCGGGATGATGAGTTACGACCCGTCTTTCGAAAATACTGCTTCGTGTAAAAGCAGTGTAACTTTTATCGATGGAGATAAAGGCATTCTCAGATACAGAGGTTTTCCAATAGAGCAATTAGCTGAGCACAGCAGCCAATTGGAAGTCTCAAAATTATTAATAGATGGCGAATTGCCGAACACTAAGGAGCTCAAGAGGTGGGTGCAAGATATAGGTAGCCACAGCCATGTTCCGGAAGAAATACAGAACATAGTTCAGGCATTTCCCAAGGATTCACACCCAATGGGTGCCCTGATTAGCCTTATAGCTGCATTGTCCACCTTTTACCCAGATGCGAAAAATATACAAGACAAAACGGAAAACTATCATAATATATGTAGATTAATTGCGCAGGTTCCAATTCTTGCGGCGTATTTCTACAGACATTCTCAGGGGCTGAAGATTGTACCACCAGACAATTCATTAAGCTATGCAGAGAATTTTCTTAATATGATGTTCGAAGGCGACGAAAAAAAATTACATCCTAAGATAGTTGACGCTATGGACAAATTATTAATTCTTCATGCCGATCATGAACAAAATTGTAGTGCAAGTGTAATGAGAAACGTTGGAAGCTCCGAACCCGATCCGTATTCTGCGGTTTCCGCTGCGACATCCGCACTGTACGGACCTCTACACGGAGGAGCGAACGAAGCTGTTTTGCAGATGCTTAATGAAATTGAGACAAAAGAAAATATTCCAACTTTTCTCGATAAGGTACAAAAAAAAGAAGTAAAACTTATGGGCTTTGGCCATAGAGTCTACAAAGCATATGATCCAAGAGCTAAATATATCAAGAAAGCGGCGGATAGTGTTTTTGAAGTTACCGGCACGAACCCGCTCTTAGATATTGCACTCGAACTTGAGTCTATTGCTCTAAGCGAAGAGTATTTTATTCAAAGAAATCTTTATCCAAATGTGGATTTCTATTCTGGACTTATTTATCAAAGCATGGGTATCCCAACCGAAATGTTTACCGTGCTCTTTACAATTGGACGAACTCCAGGATGGCTTGCCCAATGGAAGGAGTTTCTTGCGGATACCGACCAAAAGATAGCGCGACCTAGACAGGTCTATACAGGTTATGATTCAAGAAATTACATTGATATTGATAAAAGATAGTTCGAGTTTCAAATCAAGACTGCTAAAATATTGGGATGAAGGCCTAAAAGTACTGTAATAAAAACACAAATTACAATTATGATTTTGTTAACTATTGAGAAATTTATATTCTCGCTTTGACTAGGTCGATTGTCACCAAAAATGGCTTTAATTATTCTTAAATAGTAATAGAAAGAGATTAGCGTACTTATTAATATTAGAGAGGGCAAAAATAGCCCGTATGTTTTATAGCTAATTAGAGCTATATTGAATTTCCCCCAAAATCCACCGAGCAATGGTGTGCCAGCAAGTGAAAGTAGGAAGCATGATATCGATATGGCGAGCAAAGGACTGTTCTTATAAAGACTGTTTAATTTGTCTAGGCGATAATCTTCATTAGCTCTCGGTAGAGAATTTAAACAAACATAGAGCCCAACATTGGCGAAAGTATAAAAGGTAAAATATAGTACTAAGAAATCTGATGAAATACTATTGGGCACCATGATGCCTATTAGCATTATCCCGACGTGCGGAATCCCCGAATAAGCTAAAAGTCTTAACAGGTTGTTTTGCCTAATGGTCAATATAGATCCAAATATAATGGATACCAAGCTTACGAAGAGAACAACTATGATTACCTGATTATCTAAATCTAATGTTAAATTGCGAAAGAAAAATAATAAAAACCCTATTGTTGATATTTTAGGTATCGTGCTTAAGAATGGAAGCATATTGATTGGAGCTGATTCATATGTATCAGCAATCCAAAAATGAAATGGATATAGAGCGCATTTAAAACTTATTGTTGCTACTAAAAAAATTGAAGCTAAGATTACTACGTAATCAGTTGATGCCCAGTTAATATCGATAAAATAGGTGCTACCAGAGAACGAATAGAATAGAACAGCGGAGAAGATCAAACAGACAGTTGATACGGTTCCAAAGAGAAAAAGCTTGGTTGCTGCCTCGATAGACTTTGAAGGATGTGGACCCATACCAGATATTATGTACAAAGGTATGCTAAGTAATTCGACAGAGAGGATTAAACTAAAAAATTCCCTTGAGGATACGACGAACATCCCTCCCACTAATGACAACACTAGAAGAAAGCAGTATTCATCGAAGTATTTTTTCAATTGGTCGGTTTTAGAATTGGAAACAAACAGTAATGAGAATAGGGAGCTAGACACCAGAAGAAATTTAATTATCTTGGTTGTGGGATTATTTTCGAAGGTGGTATTTAAATACAGACCATCTTGTGTCTTAAATATAAATAAAATCGAAAGAATTGTCCCTGCAACCAACATTGCTTTA
>CAJXCX010000141.1:0-2740 GCA_913051685.1 uncultured Spirochaetales bacterium | reverse complement strand
TCGTCTATATTAGTGATACCGCAAATTTTTATTCTATTCATTGGCAATTAATTTCAAGTATTCACTCCTCATTTTTTCATAATGAAAGTTGTCTTTCACGAAAATCTTAGCCGATTCTCCCATTTTATCTAATCTGTCTTTCATTGTGTAAGCGCGTGTTATTTTTTCATTTATGTCTTTAATGTTATAGGGATCAACAAGAAAACCTGTTGTTCCGTCTAGGATTAGCTCTTCGGTTCCGCTATCCCTAGAGCCAATAACCGGGACCGATCTAGCCATACTTTCGATAACTACATTTGGTAAACCTTCAATCTTGGAATCCCAGGTCCTGTTACAGAGTATAAATATATCGGCACAATCATAGTATTCATGTATTTTTTCATTTTCAATACCGCCGGCAAAAATAACTCTATTTTTAAGTCCTAAAGATGTTGCCAATTCTTTATACTGTTGTTCAAATCTTCCTTCGCCAACGCAAAGATATTTGATGTTGGGTTGATTAATTTCCGCTAATGCCTTTATTACAAAATCCTGCCCTTTTCTTGGAAGAAGCCTCGCAACCGTTAAAAGTACAAAATCATCTTCCTTAATTCCTAGCTCTTTTCTTCTACGTAATTCTTTCTTCTTGTTTAAAAAATTATCGTCTATTCCATTATATATCATCTTTATTTTTTCTTTTTTAAAGTAAGTTTCGTTATTGGCCATTAATTTCTCTGTATTTTTGCTAACAGCAATAATAAACTTTGAATTTTGATACAATTTCCTGAGTAGATATTTGGAAATTATCTTTAAAGGGTTATTACTTTTGATTATTGCTTCGATTCCCGAACCAGCAACTCTAACAATTTGATGAGCCTTATTAAAATTTAGCATTCCTCCAACAAGCTCTGCTTCTTCACCTAAATAAATAATTTTGTCCGGTTGAAAATTATGCACAATTTTTTTTAGGTTCAATAATCCTGTAAAATATTGCAACAAAGGTATCTTCTTAAAATTTTTACCACCAAGAAAATTTATTCTTTTTATTTGATAAGACTCTTTTTTCTCACGGCTTTTTATTGAATATGATGGACAACAGACCATTAATTCGTGTTCAGAGCTTATAATGCTAGCAATTTTTTCCGCCGATGTGGCTATACCACCTTGAAATGGAGGAAATTCGTGCACGTAAATTAGAACTTTCACAATCTAATTATATTGTATTATATAATATATCAAAGCTGATGATTGACACTACAAGTTAGGTGAGTTAATTTTTGTAAAAATGGAGGTATAAATGATTGGTGGTTTAGGAATTGGCGAATTAGTCATTATCTTATTAATCGTGTTGCTTATATTTGGTCCTAGCAAATTAGGCGATATAGGATCTTCCCTGGGAAAGGGCATATCTGGATTTAAAAAAGCTATGCAAGACAAGGGTTCAAAAGAAGAGGAAGCTTCTGAAGAAGCAGATGAAAATAATGATTCAAAAGGAACTGACTAATTTAGACTTTTTGTGCTAATTCAATTAGGACGTTGTTCATACTCTTTGGATGAGCGAAAGCCACTATTGTTTTATTTATCCCTTCTCTAGGCTCATGGTCTATCATTTCTATCCCCATATCCTCTAGGCGCTTTATTGCTAGATAAATATTGTCTACGAGATAACAAACGTGATGTATTCCCTCACCTCGGTTCTCTAAGAATTTTGAGATAGAGGAATCTTCAATCGTTGCTTCAAGCAACTCTATAGCGCACGATTCTGTATTGTCTGGCAGAAGCATAATTGCCCTAACTCCTTGATCAATGGATGTTTCCTCATGAGCAATTTTTAGACCTAAAGTATTCTTGTACAATTCCGCAGTCTTAGTTGCATCATATACAGCGATACCTATATGATATAAATTCCCTACTTTAAAAATGTCCATGGCTTATAAATTTAATATATAATTCTGAATTCATCAAATCATTTTATAGTTATCGATAGAGGCATCTTCCAAAAGCGTGATATTGAGATTTTCAACATCTTCATGGCCGTGGTTCTTTTTAATAATTGTATTGAAAGTTTGAATCAAGTTGGGATGTATATTAATCTTAATTTCCTTCTTTTTATTGGAACTACGTTTTGTTATGATTTTTCTTAATAGCTCATAACATACGATCTCTTTTTTTGTTACTAAACCCGAACCGTAGCACAGATGACAGCTTTCACTTACAAGCGTCGATGTTCTAGCGCCTTTTCTTTGCCGTGTCATTTCAATTATGCCAAACTTTGACATTGGTAGAATCGTGTGTTTTGCCTTGTCGACTCTCATTGCCTTTTTAAAAACATTATAAAGTTTATTTTTTTCAGTTCGCTTGTCTAAATCGATAAAATCTATCAATACTATACCGCCTAAATTTCTCAAAATTATTTGATGTGCTATTTCTTTTGCTGCGTAAATGTTTACACTCAGATTAGATTCTTTAGCATTATTGAGACTTCTTCCTGAATTGACATCAACTACAGTCAATCCTTCTTTTTCTTCAATAATCAAGAAAGAGCCATTTTTTAAGTTTACCTTCTTGTGAAATAGCTTCTCAATATCTTTATCTATTTTGTTTTTTCGAAACATATCTTCTTTTTTGTCTATGATTCTCAATTTTGTGGTATTTTCATTTTTCCCCAAATTTTTTTTAAAGTAGTTATAGGTTTTTCTTGAATTAAATTCAATTTCCTTTGTGTTATCGGTTAAGAACTCTCTCAGGATACCATTAATTA
>CAJXCX010000140.1:0-2862 GCA_913051685.1 uncultured Spirochaetales bacterium | reverse complement strand
TGAGCGAAACAAAATTCCAACCGCAAATCCTCCAATAAAAATATAGAGAGAATTTTGCTTCATTTAAAGAGTATAACAGGAAAGCTGGCCGATATGACAGATAGAGTATTGACAAATAGTTGGGATAGTAGTACGGTTCTTTGTGTTAAAAATTCAACATGAATGAGGCAAAAAAACATATAAAATTATTGACCGGTTTTGTGCTTATAGTGGCAATAGTCATAATTGGCGGTGCAGGAGCATTTTTGCATAAAAAATATCAAGATCGAACGAATGAAAAAGAGGCTTTGGAAAAAGAGCTGTCAGCTTTGGTCTATTCTCAAAAAAAAGCTTTGGATATAGCTGTAAAAGAAATAAATGTTTTGAAAACAAAAGTGGAGTTAAAAGACCAGGAATCTGAAAAAAAACTAGGAACTCTAGAAAGTAATGTGGCCGACTTGCAAAGAGAAACGGTCAGTATTAATGATGTGGTTGTGCAATGGAGACCAATAACCGTAAAAGTCAGCTGTCATTTCTTTTACACAAACGGAAAACCCTCCGCAGTGATAAAGGGATCGGGTATTATCATAGAAACTGTAAGTGGCATAGAGGTTATAACCAATAAGCATATAGTATCAAAAGATAATAAATATACCCCGGATTTCTGCAGGATAAACGTTCCGGGCATCAATGAATCTTTAATTGCAAAAATTGATGAAGGAGAAATTTACTGGGGAGAAACAGCTGATGTAGGAAAGCTGAAAATATCTCAGCCTCACAGCCACATAGTTAATTTAACTGAAAATTACAAAGCTCCCCTTTGCAGTAATAAGGCAAAAATTGGTGATAAAATTATCGTAATCGGCTACCCTAAAATAGGCTCCAGTACAGATATAACTGTGACAGATGGAATTATCTCTGGGTACGAAAATAATTATTACATTACATCGGCAAAGATAGAATCTGGAAATTCCGGGGGAGGCGCGATACTCCAAGATAAAAATTGCTATTTGGGAATTCCAACTTTCGCCATGATAGGAGATGCTGAATCGTTAGGAAGAATCCTGGATGTTAAATCTATATTCAGGTCAATCTAAGCGACGTCCATTGCTTCATTTGCAAGACGGTCTGCTTCTTTATTCTCTTCCCGTGAGATATATGTAAATTTTATTTTAGGGAAATCCTTCACCTGCATATTGTGGACTTTTATGAACTGACCGAAAAGTGTTTCTTCTTTTATCTGATACCTACCGGAGAGTTGCTCCGCGACAAGTTGGCTGTCTAACTTCACTTCAATATCAAACTCTTTTAATTTATCTGTGCTAAATAATTTTTTAAGAGTTTGGAGTCCAAAAATAACCGCTTCGTATTCTGCGAAATTATTTGTCGTCTCGCCCAAGAATTTTGACCCTTCTTTCAGGACTTTTCCATTATTATCTGTGATGACAATGCCAATCCCTGCAGGGCCTGGGTTTCCTCTTGCACCACCATCTGTGAAAAGTGTAATTTTTTCTTTTTGCATAAATTTATACTACATCAACAATTCTCAAACGCAATTCTGGAAAATTACGAAACATTGATTTCTCCATTGTTGCGACTAAATTAATTTTCTCTCCTTTCTCTAAGCTCTTATCAAAACTCTTACTGTTTTTAAAAAAAGCAATCGACGATATTACCTTGCCGTCGCTTTTTTTAAATTCAAGTTTTAGATGATTCTTCTCTTTTCCAAAATGACTAACTTGATGCATCTCAATATCGTTAAATAAAAAAAGTGGTTTTGGATTCCCAATACCAAACGGCGCAAGCTGTTCTATTGTTTTGTATGTATCCCAACTCACATCATCTATATCTAAACTCTTATCAATAAACATCTCTTCACCGTTATCTTCATGGTGTTTTTTTGCTTCTTCATATGATTCACTTAAAGTTTGCTCTAGTGTGTGAATATTTTCATTTGTTATAGAAAATCCTCCGGAATATGCATGCCCGCCAAAGGCAATAAAAGCCCCCTTTACCATTTCCATCATATTTACAAGGTTAACACTGCCGTCTGACCGGCAGGACCCTTTTAGTACATCCCCGCTTTCCCTTCCCCACAGGAACACCGGCCTGTCGTACTCTTCTACTATAGAGTTCGCAGCAAGCCCTAAAAACGCTGGCCTCCAATTGGGGTTGCCCATTACGATAACTTCTTTAAGTTCAGAGAGCCCTGCAATCCTTTTTTTAATCTCCTTTACAATCCCTGCAACGATTCCTTTTCTTTCATCATTAATCTTATTCAAATAAGTAGAAAGTTCATCGGCTTTTATCTCATCATCTGTTACAAGAAGTTTGAATGCATCATACGGTAAGTCCATACGAGACGCGGCATTGATACGAGGCGCAATCATAAACCCTATGTCGTCTTCTGTAATTTGCGATTGATTTACTTTTATCTTTCTACAAAGCTTCATCAGTCCCACACGCGGAGATTTTCTTAAAACTTTAAGTCCATAATGCGCAAACGCTCTGTTTTCTCCCCTAAGCTCCACCATATCGGCAATTGTTGCAAGTCCAACCATATCCAGTAGCCACTTTTCCCAACCTTCCTTAATTTTAAAATCTCCTTTTTCAATAAGTCCTTGCACAAGCTTGAATGCAACACCTGCACCTGATATTTCTTTGTACGGATATTTGTCTCCTTTTTGTTTTGGGTCTAAAATTGCATGAGCATATGGCAATTTCCCATTTGTAAGATGATGATCAGTAATTATTACATCCATACCAAGTTCATTTGCGCGCGCGACTGTTTCAACATCTGTAATTCCGCAATCAACTGTAACTATTAGCTTCACATTATCTTTCGCGAACTCTTCAACAGCTGATATATGAAAACCATATCCA
>CAJXCX010000139.1:0-2901 GCA_913051685.1 uncultured Spirochaetales bacterium | reverse complement strand
TCCTCCGGAGCCATATTATATGCGATAACTATATAAAACCTGTATACTTAATATGTTACCTTGGCTTTTGTACCTGAGGATGCAAGTTCAGGGCAATATAACAAATTAACTTTAAAGATAGCTGATGCATTTATTAATGATAGAAATCCACAGCTTAGTGCTAAGTTTTATTTAAATAAAACATTAATTGGCTCATTAGCCTTTAATATGCCTAAAAGCCAATATTCTTTTCCACAAACTGTCGAATTCATACTCCCCCAAGATGTGATTATTAAAGGCCAACCCAATATATTGGGAATACATATAGAGGGTGCTAATTCAGAAAAGAATCTGGGCATAGGTAAAGACACTAGAAAACTAGGTTTGGGCCTAGTTGACCTATCTTTGAAATAAGATAAGTGATTTTTAGATATTTATTATTTATATTTACTACTATCTTATAAAACAGAGGAGTTTTATGCCTTTATTTACTATGATTACAGGCACCGTTTTAATTTTAGTAGGTGCACTAGGATACTATCTCTACACAACAACAACTGTTCTAATACCAGCCATTCTTGGCCTAATTATCTTTCTTCTTGGTATCTTATCAAAAAAAGAAATTAGGCGAAGAAAGTGTATTCATACCGCAATTATGGTTGTCGTTCTGGGCTTAGCTGCATCTTGGAGTGGCATTAAAGATTTGCCATTATTGCTTTCATGCTCTGAAATTATTACTTGTAATACTGTCGTAAGACCAGTCGCGATTTTATTTAAGTCTATTATGTTCATCGCCTTGCTTCCCTATTTGATTGTTTCGATACAATTCTTTATTAAAGCTAGGATGACTGATAGATAACAATGAAGAAAATAATCAAAACTATTAACAAGCTTGGTCCAAGTATCTTATGGGCTTCTGCCGCAATAGGAGTCTCACATATTGTTCAATCTACTAGGGCAGGAGCGACGTATGGTTATATTCTCATAGTTGCTGTGATTCTAGCAAACTTTTTTAAATATCCTTTTTTTGAATTTGCTACAAGATATACTGTCGTAAAAAACGAGACCGTACTTGATGGATATAAAAAGATTGGAGATTGGGCTATCTATCTTTTTGTCGGGCTTACGCTTTTGACCATGTTTACCATACAGGCAGGTGTAACAAGAGTTACGGCTGCGATTCTTCAAAATTGGTTGGGCCTTGAACTGAATTTCTTTTTTGTTTCTTTAATAATTTTGTTATTCTGCGGGCTTATAATACTTTGTCTGGACAGAAAGTATTTTGATAGATTTATTAAAATCTTAGTTTGTATCCTAATAATATCTACATTAATCTCAGTTTTTTTAACTAGTCAAATTACGGTTAGTCCGTCTGAGGATTTTGTGTCACCAACCCTACTATCTTCAGTGGGCCTAACATTTTTGATTGCGCTAATTGGATGGATGCCTTCACCAATAGATTTGTCGGCATGGTCATCAATATGGATTATGGAGAAGAAAAAGAACGAGAAGCAGTTTTCTTTTGAGGATAATTCCATTGATTTCAATTTCTCATACTTAACTACATCAATTCTTGCAGTCATGTTTCTAATACTAGGAGCGAACGTTTTTTATGGTAGCGGGGAAGAATTTGCCCCTAGCGCTGCCAAGTTCGTTAATCAACTAGTTCAACTTTATGCATCGTTAGGAGATTGGTCAAAGAATATTATCTTGCTTACTGCTTTTACTACAATGTTTAGCACGACTCTTACCTGCCTTGATGCGTTTCCCAAAGTTCTTAGGAAAAGCTTTAGTATTATCAGTCCAAAAAAGAATGAAGAGAAGGATTATGAAACCACATTTCTCTTTTTTGTTATTTTTGGAACACTCGTAACAATTTTCTATATAGGAGAAAAAATGAAGTATCTGGTGGATCTTGCCACGATTCTTTCATTCATGACCGCACCATTTTTAGCCTATCTCAATTATCGACTTATTTTTAATCCTAATTTTCCGGAGCGCTACAAACCCAACACGTATCTCAAGATGCTTTCTATATCAGGACTTTGTTTCTTAAGTATCTTTTTAATAATATTTGTCCTAAATTTTTTTGGATTAATTTATTAAGATAGAGGGTATAATTGTATTATAATAAATATGTTCTGATGGATGGGAAGTATATCAAAGATAAACTTGAAAACATAATTCCTAAAACTACTGCGAAAGTAACTGGCGATGGCACACATTTCGAGGCTACAATTGTAAGCGTTGCTTTTGAAGGAAAGTCAACTCTTGAAAGGCACAAGATGGTCTATTCCGCCTTACAGGAGGAGATGGTTGAGGATATTCATGCTTTGTCCCTAAAAACTTTTTCTCCTGAAGAATTTAATAAAGAGTAGTTGTTATGTCTGACAATATTAAAGAAGAGATATCTAGAATGATTTCAGAGAACAGGGTTGTTTTATTTATGAAAGGAAACCCAGATATGCCGATGTGTGGGTTTTCATCTAGAGTCGTGGATATTTTAAATAAATTAGAAGTTCGATATCAATCTTATGATGTCTTGTCAGACCCTAAGTTGAGATCAGGAATCAAAGAGTTCTCAAATTGGCCAACACTTCCTCAGCTATATATCGATGGAGAATTCGTAGGTGGTTGCGATATCTGTGTCGAGATGTTTGAGAATGGAGAATTAGCAAAGAAGCTTGACAATTAATGAGCTCGAAAAGAATTTTTTTATTAGATTCTAGTTCTTATGTATTTCGAGCCTACTATCGTCCAGGAATAGAACTCGAAACATCTAAAGGGTTTCCTACTAAAGCAATTTATGGTTTTATCGGTATGACCAAGAAATTAATTGAGCAATCCGAGTATCTCGTTGCGGTCTTTGATCCCGGTGGACAATCATTTAGGAATGATATTTATGAAGACTATAAAGCGAAT
>CAJXCX010000138.1:0-2922 GCA_913051685.1 uncultured Spirochaetales bacterium | reverse complement strand
ATCGTGATATATCTTCCATAACTAACGAGGAAGAACAGAAGATGGCAGAATTTCAGAGGGAGGGATCTCTTTCGAAATCAAAATTTTATAAACTACAGAAATCAATTGACGATTTTGGACCAGTTAATTTGCTAGCACCCGATGAATACAGTCGATTAGAAGATAGATACAATTTTATTAATAACCAAGTAAATGATTTATACACCTCTCTCAATAATCTAGAAAAAACTATGAAGAAAATTGATGAAGAATCAGAGACTACATTTATCGAAACATTTAACAAGATTAGCAACAAATATGACGAGTCTATTAAAAGATTGTTTGGAGGCGGTGAGGGGAAATTGATTCTAACTAATCCAGATTCGATAAAAGATTCAGGAGTTGAAGTAATGCTGAAGATAGGTTTGAAACGATATAGGACCTTGAAGTCGTATTCGGGAGGCGAAAGAGCACTAGCAGGAATTGCATTATTGTTATCTGCTTATTTTGTGAAGCCAGCTCCTTTCCTACTTCTTGATGAAGTCGATGCGCCTCTTGATGATAAAAATATTTCTAAATTTGGAGAGATGCTCGAAGAGATTTCTAAAGAATCTCAAATAGCGATTATTACTCATAATAAGGGAACCATGAGATATGGAAGTAAATTAATAGGTGTGACATCTAAACTCGAAGGAATAAGCGAAGTCGTTCCAGTTGACTTGCCCGGATAACGTTTAAATTTTCTATGGTGTAATGTTAAAAAATATAATAAAAAAAATATTCGGCTCTGATAATGAAAGAGAAGTATCTAGAATTAACAAACTTGTAGATCAAATTAATCAACTAGAAGAAAAGTACTCCAAAGAGGACATAGGAGAACTAAAAAATATATTTCTTAATTTTAGAAATAATGAATCTAATGAGAAAAATATTGATTTGCTAATCCCAGATGTCTTTGCTATTGTTAGGGAAATTTCCAAAAGAAAACTCGGCTTAAGACCTTATGATGTCCAACTGATTGGAGGAGTGGTGCTCCATGAGGGTAAGATTGCGGAGATGAAAACGGGTGAGGGTAAAACATTAGTTGCATGTATGCCGGTGGTTCTCAATTCCATTACAGGTAATGGTGTCCACTTAATAACCGTGAATGACTATCTAGCAAGAAGAGACGCCTTATGGATGTCACCGATTTATGTAGCACTTGGCCTCAAGGTCGGGGTATTAAATAATGATATATCTTATACGATTAATCTAAAAGAAGGTGATGATGAACTTATTCTAGTCGAATCAAAAAGACAAGAAGCTTATCAATGTGATGTTATATACGGAACTAATAGCGAATTTGGATTTGATTATTTGAGAGACAACATGAAGTATTCGTCTGAAGAAGTTACTCAAAGAGGACATCATTTCGCCATTGTAGATGAAGTTGATAGTATATTAATCGATGAGGCAAGAACACCTTTAATAATATCTGGACCAACTGATACCTCATCGATTGATTATAAAAAAATTAATCAAGTAGCAAAAAGTTTAAGTTTAGATGATATTTCCAAAGACGAGAAAACAAAACAAGTTTTTATTCTGGATTCAGGTGTTGAGAAAATTGAAAAATCGCTGAATCTAACTAATCTGTATGATCCAGCAAATCTTGCAATTCTACATTCTACAAATCAGGCCCTCAGAGCGCTACATATGTTTGAAAGAGATACGGAGTATGTGGTCCAAGATAATAAAATTATCATTGTTGATGAATTTACTGGGAGGTTGATGCCAAGTCGAAGATGGAGTGATGGATTGCACCAGGCTATTGAAACAAAAGAAAATGTTGAAGTAGAAGAAGAAAATCAAACTCTTGCATCAATCACCATACAAAATTATTTCCGGATGTATAAAAAGTTATCCGGCATGACAGGAACGGCCGATACTGAAGCTCTTGAGTTTCAGAATATCTATAATCTTAAAGTTGTAGTAATACCTACCAATGCCCCAATGATTCGAAATGATCTTAATGATTTAATTTATAGAACCCAAAAAGAAAAATTTGTAGCGATAATTCAGACTATAGTTGAATTTAATACGAAAGGCAATCCAATGCTTGTTGGAACTATATCGGTTGAAAAATCGGAACAATTAAGTAGGGATTTAAAACAAAGAGGTATTCACCATCAAGTCTTAAACGCAAAGAACCATGAGTTTGAGGCCAACATTGTTGCACAAGCTGGAAGGCTTGGCTCTGTAACGATAGCTACAAATATGGCGGGTAGGGGGACCGATATTGTGCTTGGCGGGAATAAAGATTTTACCCTAGGGGACGATATTGATCTAAATGAGAAAGATACGATTATAAAAGAAATGGATTCAGAGAAAGAAAAAATCCTGGCTCTTGGTGGCCTTGTGGTGCTAGGTAGTGAACGACATGAATCAAGAAGGATTGACAACCAGCTGCGGGGTAGATCTGGAAGGCAGGGTGATCCGGGCATCAGTCAATTTTTTGTATCGATGGATGATGACTTGATGAGACTCTTCGGATCGGAAAAGATGGCTTCTATGATGACAAAATTAGGTTGGAAAGAAGGTGAACCGATAGAGCACAAGATGATTACAGGTTCTCTAGAAGGTGCTCAAAAAAAGGTGGAAACTAGAAACTATGAGATTAGAAAACATTTAATTGAATATGATGATGTTCAAAGTCAACAAAGAGACGTTGTCTACGGTATTAGGAATAAACTTTTAAAGGAGGAAGCTTCTTCTGAGATTCTGGATGAGATTCTGGGAAAAATACTTGAAAGCCTGGGAAGCAACGTGCAGGAATCAAGAACATTATCGGATATTGATAAAGAATTCATTAAAAATCAACTTGCTTTTAATCTTGAAGGCGATTTCGATACTTTAGATGTCCTTGAAGAAAAAATACAAAATAAAATTGAAGAAAAAATATCC
>CAJXCX010000137.1:0-2928 GCA_913051685.1 uncultured Spirochaetales bacterium | reverse complement strand
CAGGTTTATTATGTTTTTTTTATGATTGTTCATATTCGCATTCATTGTAAGTATCATCCAATATCAAGGGGATTGATTTTCCTCCCTTTCAGGCAGGAAGTTTGAAGTGATCTAAAGTTGTGGTTTTCTTGAACTATAAGCATTATTAGTTTACTTAAGACTCTTCAAGTTTGGTTACGGCTACGTTTTCTTTCAGGAAAGTAAGCTGAGTGTTGCTGTACTGTCTTTCGTCAATTATATTCAATTGTTTGAAACATTCCTGAACAATCTTCTGTTTTTTATGATGTTGAAGGACAATAATTCCTTTTTCGTTAATGATTTGCTTGGAGACAAACTCTTCCATGAGAGAAAAGATTCTTTTTCTATCCCCACAATTTATATCCAATAGTTTATATGGAGGAGCAACTATAATAATGTCGAACTTGATATCCTTATTCTTTATAAAATCTAATAATCTAAATACGTTTATTTTTAAAACGACCGTTCTTTTTAAAAGATTTGCATTGCGGAGGTTTTTTTTAATCACCTTAATCGCATTTGTACTGTTCTCAACAAATAAACATCTTTTTGCACCTCGACTGAGGGCTTCTATCCCTAATGAACCGGTACCTGCAAACAGGTCTAGGACAACACCATCCAGTAGAGGGCTTTCTAAAATACTGAACATGGACTCCTTGGCTCTGTCTAATATCGGCCTGGTCTTCTTGCTGCTTAATGCTGAAAGTCGCACACCTTTTGCTTCGCCTGAAATAATACGCATAAACATCCTTTTGGACGCAGATAAACGCGGATTATAAGGATTTAGAACCCCGCCAGTAAAAAACTAAATTTAGAAAAGTTTTTAATCTGTATTTATCTGCAAAAATTTAAGTTCTATTTATATTTACTTCAAATTGTTAACGCCGGTTTTGATAACCAGCTGTGTCGCCTCTGCCAGATTTTCCGGTGAGCTTCCTGCATCAATCCACCAACCATCTAAAACCGAACATGTCATTGTTCCGTCTTTTATGTAGGCATTGTTGACATCGGTGATTTCCAGCTCTCCCCTCTCTGATCTTTCGAGTGTGTTGATAATGTCAAATACGCGGCTATCGTACATATAAATGCCTATGACGGCACAGTCTGTTTTAGGGTGTTCTGGTTTTTCTTCAATACCAATTACTTTTTCCCCGTCAAGTTCTGGAACACCGAAGCTTGATGGATTTGAGACCTTCTTTATTAATATCTTGGCGCCTTCCTTTTGCTTCTCAAATTCTTCCTTTTCTCTGGTTATATTCTTTTCAATAACATTATCTCCCAGAATGATTACCGTTTTTTCACCATCTGCAAAATTTTTTGCAAGGTCCAGAGCCTCTGCTATTCCTCCTTCTCCTTCCTGGTATGTGTAGTTTATGTCCTTCAGTCCAAATTGTTTTCCATTACCTAAAAGCCGTAGAAAATCACCTGCGTTATTTCCACCGGTAACAATCATGATATCCTCGATCCCTGCATTGATTAGCGTTTGCAAGGGATAGTATATCATCGGCTTGTCGAAAATGGGCAGCAAATGCTTGTTGGTAATCTTTGTTAAAGGCAATAGTCGGGTGCCAAGTCCACCGGCGAGTACAATACCTTTCATTAATTTGTCCTTTCTGCGCTAATAGTAATATGTTTGCATTAAGAAAATATTAGAAATGTTTTTGTCTCAAAGACACACTTTATTAATAATCTTGTATAATTTTAGAAACCGAGAAGATGCTATCATATAAACACTTACAGCGCAAGTGGTTTTAGAATGACCTTAATTTGTTTTTGTTATTTTAAGCAGAAAAGCTCCTGTTTCTAGATTATGCCTGTCTTTGAATGTATTACGTATTTTTCATGTGAAAGGCAATGTAAGGTTGATTTCAGGTGTTTTCACTAAATTTGCGGTTCTCAGAGATTAATTTCGAGAACCCTAATAATAAAAAAGATTGCAAAATATAGAGCTTGAAACTAAACTAATAAATTCAATAATTCATGCTAAGTGTATTTATTATTTGGCGATTCGGTGATTTGATATATATTTACCGGTAATGAAGGTTAGTACACATTGAGAGCGAGGGTGGCGGAACTGGCAGACGCGCTAGACTTAGGATCTAGTACCGCAAGGTGTGGGGGTTCGACTCCCCCCTCTCGCACCAAATTAAAAATATATTGTAAATCTATATTGGATAATTATAATTGGTTAAAATGCGGGTGTAGCTCAGCGGTAGAGCATCACGTTGCCAACGTGAATGTCGTGGGTTCGAATCCCATCACCCGCTCCATTTCGTCAAACACGCTGTTCGTTCTGGTATTATATTTGTTTGAAAACAGAATAAAGTAACAAGAATTTTTTAATATAAAAAATGAATATAGAAATAGAAGAAATTGGGCCATGCAAAAAACTGCTTAAGATTGAGATACCAAAGGAAACAATTGAAGGTGAGTGGCAAAAACAGCTAAGAGAGGTGGCCAGAATGGCCAAAATGCCTGGTTTCCGGAAGGGGAAAGCGCCTAGGAAGCTTCTTGAGAAAAATTATGGCGACAAAATTATGGACGATGTAAAACGGGCGGTTGTTAGTGATTCATACCAACAGGCAATCGAAAATAACAAATTGTCGCCCGTAGGTGATCCTGATGTTGGCAATATTGATCTGGAATTGGGAAAACCGTTAAAATTTGAAATTACCCTGGAGGTCTTGCCAACATTTGAGTTGGGAGAATATAAGGGAATGCAGTTAAAGAGTAAGCCAGTGTCTGTTACTGATGAAGATATAGATAAAGCGTTAGAGACTATAAGCAAACAAAAGGCTCAATTAACAGTTGTTAAGACCGGTAAGGTAAAAGCCGAGGACTTTATTATATGCGATTGCGAAGTTGGCATTAATGGCGAGGTTGTTTGGTCTGATCAGGAGTTGGAAGTTA
>CAJXCX010000136.1:0-2969 GCA_913051685.1 uncultured Spirochaetales bacterium | reverse complement strand
CGTTGTAATAAATAAAGGAACCTTGGCGAAGATTATCAATCTTGATTTATATATCGATGAACTATTGGTCTCCAATCTTAGAGCGGATGGATTAATATTGTCTTCCCCAACCGGATCCACGGCTTACTCGCTTTCCGCGGGAGGGCCAATCGTCTCACCTGCACTACCTTTGGTCATAATTACACCAATTTGCCCCCATACGTTATCAAACCGCCCCTTGGTAGTTTCTCATGATTCAAAAATAAAAATCAAAATTGATTCATCAACTTATCCTGTTTTTGCTACATTTGATGGAAATGAGAGCCTGGAAATGGAGCATGGCTTTGAACTTATAGTGTCAAAATCTAGTCATGAGTTATCGCTTCTTAGGTCACCGAATACCCAGTATTTTGACGTATTAAAAGATAAGCTAATGTGGAGTAATAATAAATATGACAGAAAATGATAGAGAAATCTTTCTACATGATTGGGTTGTCGAAGAAATACAAAGGAAATATTCAAAAGAATTTAATGAAATAAAAATTAATACAACCCATAAAAAAGACCACCCCTTAAAAGATGAATACCCAGATATTATATTTGGCAACTACGGACAGATTGTTATGATTGGTGAAGTAGAAACGATTTCCAACGTTAATCTTAGCTCGGTCGACAAGTGGAAGACACTCCAGTCTCTTGGCTATACTTGCACTATTTTTGTACCAAAGAGCAAATTGAAACTCACTAGAGACTTATGTTTCGAAAATAAATTGATAGAAAAGATTAAAATATCTTCTTTCTCAGTTGAGATTCCTATTAATTGAAAATTGGAGTTTTTATGTTGCTAATTCCGTTTAAAAATTCTCTACCTGATAATTTCTTTTGACCACTCCTTTGAATCTCGAGAATTTCTATACTTCCCTGTCCACACCCAGCAATTAATCTTCCACCCTTATTTATGAGTTGACCAGGATTGATATTAGAAGAATTATCCAGGGCTACTTTAAAAATTTTTACAATTTGATCTTTAAAATGTGTATGGGCGACTGGCCACGGATTACATCCTCTTATTAGATTCTTTATTTCTTTGGCATCTTTTTGCCAATCAATTAAAGCATCTTCTTTGTTGATTTTAGGAGCTAAAGTTGCTTCACTCTCATTTTGCGCTTTGCATTTATAAGCCCTGTTTGATATTAAACTGTCAGCAAACTCCATTAATTTTTTTGCACCTAGTATTGAAAGTTTCTCGGTCAACATTGACGTATCATCATCATCATTGATTTTAATTTTATGGCTAGAAATTATATCTCCTGTGTCCATTCCCGAATCCATTTTCATTATTGTGATACCTGTTCCCTTCTCGCCATTTATTAGTGCCCAATTTATTGGAGCGGCTCCTCTATATTTTGGAAGAATCGATGCATGCACATTGATACAACCGTATTTAGGTATATCTAAAATTTCTTTTGGTAGAATCTTTCCATATGCAGCAACAAATACAATATCGGGATTGATAGATATTAAGGTCTCTATGGTTTTATAATTATCTTTTAATTTGTCAGGTTGTAACAAGTTTAAATTGTTGTCAATGGCAAATTTCTTTACTGGATTAAAGATTATCTCCTTCCTTCTTCCCACTGGTTTATCTGGTTGGGTAACAACAAGTTCAACATTATATTGATTATTTAATGCTTCCAAGATTCTTGAAGCAAAACTAGGAGTGCCCATAAAAACTATCTTCATATTTTTGTTATTTTATCATATTTAATGCACTCCACTGGAATGAGAGAATTTTATTGTTTATATTTACGTTTTATGGGAAAAATCGAATCTTTGTCACGGACAATACTCCTTCTTTGTTTCCTATTATTGAATGATTCCTATGGTGAAAGTCTAGAAAATTTGGACAATCTAGTTGAAAAATTAAGCCCATCAGTTGTAAGAATAGAAACCACGAGCAAAGAAAAAGATTTTAATATGACAGGAGATCCGTTTTTTGATGAGTTTTTTAGAAGGCAATTTGGTAACCAATCCGGAAAGAAATCAAGACCAGGATTAGGATCGGGATTTATATATGGCAAGAATGGCTTTGTTGTTACAAACTTTCATGTTGTCAAAAACGCGGATGATATATCAATAGTTTTAGATAATGAGAAAAAATATGAAGCTAAAATAATTGGAACTGATGCTCGTACCGACTTAGCTCTGTTAAAAATCGACATACGAGACCCAATCAACGAGGTTCAAATTGGAAACTCTGATTCACTAAGAATAGGAGAGTGGGTAATCGCTATTGGTAACCCGCTTGGATTGGGCACTACGGTTACAACTGGAATTATTAGTGCCAAAAGTCGATATGTAGACGAACTAGGAAGCTATGTAGATTTTATTCAGACCGACGCTGCTCTTAATAAGGGAAACAGCGGGGGCCCCTTGTTTAATTTAAGTGGTGAAATAGTTGGAGTTAATACTGCTATAGCTGCCAAAGGGCAAGGTATTGGATTTGCGATTCCTATCAATATAGCTATTAATGTAATTGAAGAATTAAAAATAAACGGAAAAGTTCAAAGAGGTTGGTTAGGAGTGCTGATTCAACCAATCAGCCACGAATTATCCGATTTATTAGAATTGAGATCAACCGATGGAGCCTTAGTGAGCGAAGTTGTTATTGATGGTCCTGCATTTAAGGCGGGTCTCAAGAGGGGAGATATTATTTTATCTCTAAATAAAAAGAAAATTAAAAAAATGGAAGACTTGCCACGTAGTGTTGGTAAATTAAAACCAAAAATGTTGGCCAAGCTTGAGGTTCTAAGAGACGGAAAAACAATAGATATCGGTGTGCAGCTTGGAACATTGCCAATTACTGAGATATCAAAAAAACAGAGTACCGAATCTAGTAGCCTTGCTAGAAAAAAATTTGGTTTTGAAGTAAAAGAACTTCGCATTGATTCAGATTCTGTGGATAAGAAAGTTGTTATTGTGAAAACTTA
>CAJXCX010000135.1:0-3032 GCA_913051685.1 uncultured Spirochaetales bacterium | reverse complement strand
TATCTATATCTGGCATACTAATTCTTTCAGGATTTAAAAATCTTTCAAAAATCAAATCATGTTTAATTGGATCTACCTCAGTAATATCTAATAAATATGCGACAAGACTTCCCGCGGCACTTCCTCTCCCTGGTCCCACAGGAATTCTTTTTTTCTTTGCATATTTTATAAAATCAGATACAACTAAAAAATATCCTTGAAAACCCATATTTTCGATTATCGATAGTTCATGAGATATTCGCTCTTTATATAATTCTATTTCTGTTGAAGAAATAGTTTTGTCTCGAATTTGTTTATCTAATGATGCATGTACCATTTCGGCTATTCCATCAAAATTTATATCGTCTTTTGTGTTTATCTTGGGAAGTCGATAATCAGTTCGATTTAAATCAACATTGCATCTTTCGGCTATCAGCAACGTATTCTCTAATGCTTCTTGATTATTGCCAATCGCATCTACCATTTCATCTCTAGATTTTAGATAGAATTCGTTTCCATTGAAACGAAACCTTTTCTCCTCTTTAACTAAAGAACCTGTTTGTATACAAAGTAAAGCATCGTGAGAATCGAAATCGTTTTTAGTTAAATAGTGGCAATCGTTTGTTGCTACGAGTGGTATCTTAAGTTTTGAACTCATTTCTTTCAACACGGAATTAACTCTTTCTTGTTCTTTGAGGCGGGTCCCTTGAATTTCTAGAAAGTATCTATCCCTAAATATATCCTTATATTCACTTGCTACTCTTATCGCCTCTTCTTTCTTACCTTTTAAAATATTGTGACAAACTTCACCGTTCAAGCAGCCACTTAAGACAATTAAGCCACTATTCTTTTCGAAGAGAATCCTCTTGTCTATCCTTGGTTTCCTATAAAACCCTTTTAGGTATCCAGTAGAGACCAACGAACAAAGATTTTCGTACCCTTGCATATTCGCGGTAAGAACTGTTAAATGGTGCGTTTTGTTGTTATCCGGAGTTTTCTTGTTAAGATCTTGTGTTATATAAACTTCACAACCAATTATTGGCTTAATATTGTTTGCTTTTGCTTTTTTATAGAATTCATATGCACCAAACAAATTTCCGTGATCCGTTAGAGCTACTGCGGACATCCCCTGCTTTGCCACTTCCTCAAAAAGCCCTTCGAACTTTATTGCTCCATCAAGGAGCGAATATTGGGAATGTAGATGTAGGTGAACAAAATCATTTTTCATTAAAGATAGACTTAATTATAAATCAATAAAGACTAATTAAAAAATTAATATTATTGATAATTAAATTAAATGATGACAGAATAAAATCATATGTTTAAGAAGGCTAAATCCCTCTTTTCTTTCGTAAAAGACAAGTTAGTCAAAACCCGAGAATCTATAACCGAGTCGATTACACAAGTATTTAAGGGAGATTCTTACAAGATTACAACGAGTGATAGTGGGAAAGTTAAAGTTGCTATTGACGATAGCACTTTAGACGAACTACACGAGACTCTGATTTTGTCGGATGTGAGTTTTAATTCTTCTGAAAGAATAATAGAAAAGTTCAAAGAGGGTTTAAAAAGTCAGGAAACGGACAAAGAAATCAATAAAACATTCTTTTTAAGCGTTCTACAGAAAGAAATCTCTCTTATGCTAAGTAGGGAAGATTTGAATATTAATTTTGAGCCTGGCGGTATTTCAATTTTTGTCATCAGTGGAGTTAATGGCAGTGGAAAAACAACAACTATTGGTAAATTGGCGAACCTGATTATTTCAGAAATTGAAAAAAAAGTTATGATTGTAGCAGCGGATACTTTTAGAGCAGCCGCTATTGCCCAACTCGAAGTATGGGCACAAAGAGTTGGGGCTGAATTTTTTTCGAATGACAACAAAGATCCTAGCAGTGTTGTCTACTCGGCGATAGAAGATGCCAGAAAAAAAAATGTAGACGTTATTATTGTTGATACTGCTGGTAGACTTGGTACGAATAATGATTTAATGATGGAGCTTTCAAAAATAGAAAAAGTTATTCATAAACAAACCGGGAAACCTCCTATAGAAAATTTACTAGTTCTTGATGGGACGTCAGGTCAGAATGCATTAAGCCAAATAGAAAAATTTAAAAAAAGTATTGATTTGACTGGAATTGTTATTACGAAACTAGACAGTACATCCAAAGCAGGCTTTGCGATATCAGCTTCGTATGACTACGACTTACCAATTAAACTGATAGGTATCGGAGAGAATTTAGAAGATTTAATTCCTTTTGTCCCGGATAATTTTTCTAAAGCCTTATTTGATTTGCAATAGTGATGAAAAAAACTGATTTCATGAAAACAGCTTTACGGCTTGCCAAAAAGGGGTTAAATAGAACTGGTTCTAATCCAATGGTTGGTGCAGTTATAGTAAAAAATAATAAAATTATAGGAAAAGGTTTTCACGAGAAATTTGGTGGCTCTCATGCGGAAGTGAATGCAATTAACAATGCTGAAGAGCGAGGCTCCTCCGTAGCCAATTCGACAATGTTCGTTACCTTTGAACCTTGTTGTCACTTCAAAAAAAAGACACCCCCCTGTGCTCAGCTTATCGCGAAGAAAGGTATTAAAAAAGTTGTAATTTCAATGAAAGACCCGAACCCTAAAGTTAATGGACGAGGTATAAAGTTTTTAAAAAAGAACCAAATAGAAACAGAGGTTGGTACTTATGAAATAGAAAGCAAAGAGCTGAATAAAGGCTTTGCCAGTTTGATTAAGAAAAAAAGACCTTTTGTAACTCTAAAAATTTGCACATCAATGGATGGAAAAATTTATGACATTGGAGGCAATAATGACAATATAGGAGACCGTCTTCAGCGAAAACATGCTAACGAATTACGAAAAGAATTCGACTCAGTTCTCGTTGGTGTGAATACTATAATACGGGACAACCCTCAACTTAATTATAGAGGCAACAGAAAGAACAGCATCCAGCAACCAAGACCAATTGTTTTGGATTCTTATTTACGAACTCCATTGACAAGCAAGATTGTAATCCGTGGAAATCGCCCAATCATTTTTACTAAAAT
>CAJXCX010000134.1:0-3093 GCA_913051685.1 uncultured Spirochaetales bacterium | reverse complement strand
GTCGTAGGACTGATTATGAGAGACTTACTTTAGAAGTTTGGACTAATGGAACCATACTCCCTGAAGATGCAGTTGCGTATGGAGCAAAAATTCTCAAAGAACAAATGACCGTCTTTGTTAATTTTGACGAAGAAGAAGTGGACGCTATACCGATTGTTGAAGATGTTCAAGAAGAAATAACAGGATCAGAGGATGTCCTCTTTGCTAAAATCGAAGATCTTGATTTTTCTGCACGATCTTTAAACTGTTTGGCAAAAGCCGATATCAAATACCTAGGTGATTTGATTCAACTCACGGAAGAAGATTTATTAAATCTTGAAAATTTTGGAAAGAGATCGTTGTTTGAAGTACGAGATGTCGTTGCTGGTTTTAGTTTAAAACTCGGTGAGGAAATCGATAAGGATTTATATTATCAGCAAAGAACCAAGCAAGACGAGCCAGGGGAAGTTCCGGAAGTAGAGTAATTATATATGCGACACAAAGTTAAAAAAGGCAAGCTAGGACTAAAAACTGGGCATCGTATATCTTTGCTAAGAAATCTTTGTACGGAACTATTTAGATACGGCAGAATAACCACTACGGATGCCAAAGCTAAAGAGTTAAGGAAGTTCAGTGAGAAAATTATAACCCTTGCTAAGAATGATACGGTCCATTCAAGAAGACTCGTAAACACAAAAATTAAAGATAGAGAAGTCATGACAAAACTGTTTGATACTATTGGTCCATCGTTCTCTAATAGACCAGGTGGGTATACAAGAATTATTAAACTAAATTATAGAAAAGGGGATGCAGCTCCTGTTTCATCTATAGAATTGGTCGGTCTCGATGTGCCCTTCAAGCCTAAGGACGATGGCCAAGATGAAGCCAGTAAGACCAAAGTCCAAAAGCCTGGTTAAAAATTTCCCATGTCCAATAACCTTGGCATTATATTAGACCCTAATTCGTTCCAGAATATGCGGCATGTTGCCGAGAAGGCTGAAAAAAATGGCTTTCACTCGCTTTGGGCTACTGAGCTATTTAGGAGCTCATTGGAGCAGCTTGTATACTTATCAACCTTTACTAGCAAAATAAAGATTGGGTCGGCCATTACTTTGGCTTTCACTAGAAGCCCTCTAACTACAGTTATTTCAGCGCTTGATATAGATGAGCTATCAAAAGGTAGGTTGATACTTGGTATTGGCTCTGGTGCTATCAACACAAATAGGAAATGGCACAATTTTGATTCTTTCGATAGGCCCTCAAATAGAATTGAAAGTTTTTATAAAGTATTTAGAAACATTGAAAAGACCCTTGTAGACAAAAGTGATTTGACATATAGCGATGATTACTACAATCTCACGATTAAAGGTTTCAGAAGACCGTTCAATACGTTCAGAAAGGAAATACCCATGTTTTTAGCAGGGATAGGGCCAAAGATGACTTCCATATCAAAAAAACTATTTCAAGGCTATATTGGGCATGTAGTTTGCTCAAAACCCCACATAAAAGATAATATTCTTCCTATATTGGGTAAAAAAAATGCCCACCACACGGTTTCCTCGATTATTTTATGCTCTATTAATAAAGATAAAAGAAAAGCCGTGCTAGATGCTAAAGGAACGATTGCGTTTTATTCAACCGTAAAAGCCTATTCGAAACCATTTATTGACCTCGGTTTTGAGGAAAATATTGAGAGAATAAGAAAGGCATTCTTTCAAAACGACACAGAAGGCATGATAGACAATGTCTCCGATGAGATGGTTAAGAATTTTGCAATATATGGTAACCGAGATGATGTTAAAGATCAGCTGAACGATTACAAGGAGATACTAGACTTGCCGATACTTTCGGCGCCTCATTACTATTTGGATAAATCTCTTATTGAATCCTATCAGGATGAAATTTTAGAGAATTTTAGGATTTGATATTATTCGCTACATGTATAGTTATTAAATTAAGATTACACCCAATATTGCTTTCGACTTTAAATCCATTTCTCTCCAGAATACTGTTTACTTCCTTAGGTGTATAAAAAGATTCAATTGAAGACGCTAAATATTTATATTCGGAAAGTTTACCAAAAAGAAGGCCAACGAATGGTATAAACAAGTGTAAATATATTTTATATAAAAATTTAACAACAAAGTGGACACTTTCATTTTTTGTATGTTCCATTATAAGAAGCTGACCTCCTTTTTTTAAAACCCTTCCTATCTCTTTTACACTGCGAACAACCGATACTGTATTTCTTATACCAAAAGTAATTGTTACAAAATCGAATGAAGAGTCGGGAAAAGGTATTTTCTCACAGTACCCTTGGACAAATCTAATCTTCGCTCTTTTTCCTTTTCTAGAATTCGCTACTTTGAGCATTCCCTCGCTTGGGTCTAATCCTGTCACTGTGGTGCGTGGATACTCATCCTTTATCATAATAGCAATATCACCAGTCCCAGTAGCAATATCCAGAACTTCCCCATTGAATTCCAGAAGATTAATAAAATCTTTCTTCCATCTTAAATGAGTACCGAAGCTGATGATGTTGTTAATTAAATCGTATCTACTTGAAATAGAATCAAAAGTTTTTTTTGTATTAGGCATCTCAAATAATTTTAGCAATCTTTGCTGCCATTTTTATGTCACCTGAAGTCATAATATGAACACCGTCAAGATGTTTTTTGTAGCAAGATAACATATCAGTAAAATAGTTTATAGATATTTTAGCAAAATCCTTTTCCGTAGCTTTTGATAGTTGCTCAAATAGCAAATTACTTTTTGATATACCATTAATTTTATTTTTTAAATTATGTAGAATTTGTTTATTTTTAATGGGGAGTATTCCGGCAAGAATTTTATACTTTTTATTCTTCGATAGTTTGACTAATAATTCAAAATCGTTTTCGGCAAACAGAGGTTGGGTTATAAAAAAAATGGAACCCAAATCGCTTCTTTTTTTAATTGTAGATCTTATCGAACTATATTTTTTGTTTATATTAATCGTAGAACCAATATCAACCCTTGGATTAAATTTTAGTTTATTATCGCAGTAATCAAATCCTTTGTTGAGATTTCGAACAATCCGAATCAAGTCGTTTGTTGATAATTCAAAAACCTCAT
>CAJXCX010000133.1:0-3098 GCA_913051685.1 uncultured Spirochaetales bacterium | reverse complement strand
ACTGGATCCAAAAAAGATTTTAAAGAAACTACCTTCTCTAGGTATACAGAGGGTGCTTATAGAAGGAGGAGGAAAAATCTTTTCCAATTTTTTGGAATCCAAACTATGGGACGAACTAATAATTTATTATTCTCCTAAGTTTTTAGGAGAAGCGGGACTATCTTTAACTCACAATTTAAGGACTAAGTTCTTAATTAATCAAAATAGTGAAATCAAAGTAAAATGGGTGGGAAGATGCCTGATGTTGAGAATCAAATAGTATGAGAATAGGCATTATAGGCGGAACGTTCAACCCAATACACATTGGGCACTTATCCATGATGGATGAAATCCAAAAAGGCCTTGATATTGATAAGGTTTTAATTGTACCAAATGCAAATTCACATTATAAAGAAGGTAGGCAACTCAGTTTCGAATCCGTGTGTGCCATGATTGATATTGCAATTCACAAATCTTTTAATTACGAAATAATTGATTTCGAAAGTACCCCGGATAATATTCATTATTCTTTTGATACACTCAATAAGATAAAAAAGAGCTATAAAAAAAACGAAAAGCTTTTTTTTATTCTAGGGAGCGACCAATTCTTAAATTTCCAAACCTGGCATAAACCAGAAGCAATAAAAGAGTTGGTTAATGTTGTTGTCCCCATAAGACCTCCTTATATGACTGATGTTAATAAATGGCTTCTAGAGAATAGAAATTTCTATAAATCAAGAACTTATCAAGAAAAGATTTTTCTAAAAAACCCTTCGGAAAAGATGGTTGTTCTTTATAATTTAAAAAAGAAGATAGCAATATCTTCTGCTGAAATAAAAACCATGTTCATGGAAAAGAAATATAGTGAGGCAAAGAAGTTCTTACCTGTGGGCATTTTTGAATACATCTTTGATAATAAATTGTATCTTTCATGAAGACATTAGATATTGTTGAGACCATTTACTTTGGATTACTTGAGAGAAAAGCGGAAGATATAACTATTCTTGATGTGAGCAAAGTATCGTCCGTCGCTGACTATTTTGTCCTTGCCCACACGAATTCTGAGAGAGGAGTGAGAGCCTTGGCGGATTCCATATTAAGAGAATTAAAAGATGAACTAAGTATACGAATTAGAGTGGAAGGTTTAAGCGATGGGGACTGGATTGTTCTTGATTTAGGAGATATTTTGATTCATATATTTCATAGAAAAACCAGAGCATATTTTCAACTAGAATCCTTATGGGAAGATGCCTCAATAATTCATATTGGAGAATAATTTATTTCTTAGGTTTTCTGATAAAGGCAGGGATTTCAAAATGTTCATCGTCCCCTAAAGGATGGTGGTCATCGAGATCATTACTATCACCATTTCCATTTGATGCATGCTCGTCAGATAAAGTTTCGTCATCAATAGCGCTTTCCAGATTGAAACTTACCTGATGTTTATCTTCTTCGACTTCTTCGACCGGCATTTCTCGAACTGGGCGTTTCATACTACCATCGATACCAGTAGCAATTACGGTAATTCTTACTTTTTCTCCCATAGCCTCGTCAATAACTAAACCAAAAATAAGTTCGACATCTGAGCTTGCCTTAGCTTTTATATGATTACAGGCCTCATTGAGTTCGTCTATTGTGAAATTGCTCGAAGCGGTAACGTTGATAAGAATACCGGTGCTTCCATCGATAGATATGTCTTCGAGAAGCGGGCTCGTAATTGCATTCTCAGCAGCTTCAACTGCTCTTGAAGTCCCTTCTCCATCACCCGTGCCCATAAGAGCTTTGCCACCACTCTCCTGCATTATCTTTTTTACATCGGCAAAGTCCACATTTATAAAACCTGATCCGACAATTATATCTGCTATTCCTCTAACAGCTCTTGCAAGGACATTATCGGCAGCCTTAAACGATTCTAGTATGCCAGTTATTTGTTGTACTTCATTTAATTTATCATTAGGAATTACAATAATGGAATCTACTTCTTGAGTTAAATCTTTAATCCCCTGTTCTGCTTGCACTAATCTCTTCTCGGCTTCGAATTCAAAAGGCTTAGTAACAATAGCTATTGTAAGCGCACCGGACTCCCTTGCTAACTTTGCCACCACTGGCGAGGCGCCAGTGCCAGTACCGCCACCCATACCGGCGGTTACAAAGACCATGTCGGCCCCTTGAACGGCTTCCATGATATCATTTTGATCAGCTTTTGCGCAGTCACTACCTAAGACTGGGTCTCCACCAACACCAAGACCTTTCGCAATGTTTTTTCCTATTTGGATTATCCGCTGTGCTTTGGATTGCTGTAAATCTTGAAAATCGGAATTTATGGCTATAAATTCAACTCCGCCAATATTTTCATCAATCATACTATTGACGGCATTTCCTCCGGCACCACCAATACCAACAACTTTAATTTTAGCACCTAAATTTTGAAATAGATTTTCTTTCTGTGAACCAGAAACTCCACTTTGGGCCGAGAACTCAAAAGTTGGCATAATTGACACCTCTAACTACAACTATATATAGTAGCACTTCGAAGACAGCATACCATATTTGGTATAATTATATAACAAAATTACAAAAAAGATAGAAAAAAGATTAATTAAAAAAGGTCTGAGAACCACGTTTTCATGGTCGCCATGACTCTTTTGAAGACCTGGGCCTCTCTAATCCTGATTTTTTGATTTTTTCCAGTTACTTGGTTCTTTGCCCCCCATATTAATAATCCTACCCCTGTTGCACATGCAGGTGTAGAAACAAGATCCTCAAGACCGGAGATTTGTGATGGGAGTCCTAGTCTGACCGGCATACTGAGAATTTTTTGAGCTAGATAGTCAGCTCCTTCAATTGCCATCGAGCCTCCTGTGATTACGCAACCTGCGGGAAGCATATCGTAGTAACCTGATCTCATGATTTCTCTTCTAGCCATAGTGAATATTTCTTCTAGCCTTGGCTCTATTATATTAGCTAGCTCTACCTTGCTGACTTTCTTTCTTCCAGAGCCAGCGATTTTGTCTATTCTAATATCTTCATCTTGGTCTACTAAGTCAGCCGAAGCAATTCCATACCTTTCTTTTATTTCTTTTGCATCCTTTTTGGATGACCCTAAACCAAAAGAAATA
>CAJXCX010000132.1:0-3115 GCA_913051685.1 uncultured Spirochaetales bacterium | reverse complement strand
GGTTCTTGGCTTTCTGTTTCTTAAAAAATCAATCAATTCCTTATAAGATTCTCTAGAATGTATAACAAATGGAATATCGAATTTTTCTGCAATTTCTATTTGAGAATCGAAAAAAGCTAATTGTTGCTCAACGTTCTGTTCGGAATAAAAAAAATCTAAACCAATTTCTCCAATTGCTTTATTTTTTTCATTCTTTGCCAATTGTTCAATTTTATCAAGGTCTTTTAAATGAAATCGCTCAGTATCACAAGGATGGACTCCAACCGCCGAAAAAACACCTTCAAAGGTATTCGCAATTTCTATGTTCCTCCCCGAAGAATCAATGTCCGTTGACATAGATATAATTTCTTTTACCTGAGACTGAGTAGAGTCAATCAAAATGCTTTCCAAATCTTCAAAGCTATTTAAATGAGCATGAGTATCAATTAACATCTTGCTTAATTTTTTTTGACAAGTTTGTTTAATTCATCCAAAAATTGAGACAAATCATCAAAAGATCTATAAACTGATGCAAATCTGATATGGGCAACCTGGTCAACATCGTGAAGATGCTTGATAGCTAGTTCGCCTATCTGACTAGACTGGATTTCCCTTTTTCCGGATTCAATCAGCTCTTTCTCTATCAAAAAAACTATATTTTCTATCTGTTTAATACTAACGGGCCTTTTCTCGCATGCCGTAAGAATTCCCTTTATTATTTTAGTTTTGTCGTATTTTTGAGTCGCGGAATCTTTTTTGATAACCACCAGCTCATACTCCTCAATCCTCTCGTACGTTGTAAATCTCTTACCGCAATTAATACATTCTCTTCTTCGTCGAATTGACTTAGAATCAGCCCCAGGTCGTGAATCAATCACTCTGGAGCCGTCAACTTTGCTACAACCAGGGCTATCACAGAACATAGAAAGATATTATCATAAATTTATTGCCAAAGCTCACAAGCCAAAACAATCAAAGCAAGTCGGAATAAATAGGGAACCTAGAACAAAGATCGTTAACTTCTTTTTTGCAGGAACCCAATACGGCGCTATTTGTATGATTTTGCAAAACCTTGCTAATCAAACTCGCTATCTGGTCTATCTCTTTTTCCTTCATTCCTCTAGTCGTAATTCCAGGAGTACCTATTCTGATACCTGATGCAATAGTTGGAGGTTGAGGATCGAATGGGATTGCATTTTTATTCGTAGTAATCCCAGCGTCTGAAAGGGCTTGCTCAGCTTCTTTCCCTGTAAGTCCGGACTCTCTTAAATCTAACAATATCAAATGTGTATCAGTACCGCCTGTTATACATTGAAATCCATTTTTAATTAAAATGTTTGCCAACAATCTGGAATTAATTAGTACTTGTTTTTGGTAATCCTTGAATGAATCATCCAAAGCTTCTTTAAAGGCAACAGCTTTGGCTGCAATCATATTCATCAAGGGCCCGCCTTGAGTCCCCGGGAACACCCTGCTATTTACAATTTTTGCATACTCCTCTTTCATCATAATCATCCCCCCCCGTGGTCCTCGTAGGGTTTTGTGTGTTGTGGTTGTTACGAAGTCGCAATAAGGGATAGGATCAGAATACAGGCCAGCCGCCACAAGACCAGATGGATGAGCTATGTCGGCTAACAACAGAGAATTTGATTTGTCAGCAATTTCTCTGAATCTTTTAAAATCCAAATCTCTAGGATAGGAGCTCCAGCCCGCTATAATCAATTTTGGCTTATTCTTTAATGCCATTTCTTCAATTTGTTCATAATCTATTAAAAATGTATCTTGTTTGACACCATAACCAATAGAGTTGTAAATTCTTCCAGAAAAATTAACTTTTGATCCATGAGATAAATGCCCTCCATGGTCAAGACTCATTCCCAAGACCGTATCGCCGGGCTTTAAAAAACCAAGGAATATTGCCATGTTGGCTTGAGCTCCTGAATGTGGTTGAACATTGACAGCCTCAGCGCCAAATAACAACTTGGCTCTCTTTATTGCAAGTTCTTCCACAACATCATAAAATTGACATCCTCCGTAATATCTTTTTCCAGGATAACCTTCGGCGTATTTATTCGTTAGTACCGAGCCCATGGCCTCCATGACGGCCCGGCTAGCATAATTCTCCGAAGCAATCATCTGGAGCTCGAATTCTTGCCTACGAATTTCGCTTTCTATTAAATTGATGATTTCAGTATCTTTAATTTCAGATAGACTCATAAGATAGGATTGAGGTTACTCAAATTGCAAAAAAATTCAAGAAATGTAAACATTTTAGTTAATATTAGCTAATGCAAAAGAAAATTTCAGTTGTAGGCGCCTCACAGAATAATCTTAAAGGAATCGATTTTCAAATTCCATGGTATACATTATGCGTTGTTACTGGGCTGTCTGGTTCAGGGAAATCTTCCTTGGCAATCGAGACTATACACTCAGAAAGTCGGCGAAGATACTTGGAATCTTTATCGACTTATGCAAGACAATTTTTGGAAAGAATCGATAAACCGAATGTTCTTTCGATTGATGGGGTTCCTCCGTCTATATCCATCGAGAGTCGAAATAGTGTTAAAAATTCAAGATCAACGGTGGGGACATTAACGGATATTTATGATTATATGCGAATAATTTTTAGTCGATCTGGCAAAATATATTGTCCAGATTGCAATATGGAGTGTGCATCTCTATCAAACGAGAATATTTTTAACAATTTGTTTCTAAATTATAGAGATCAAGAGATTTCAATTTGTATAAGTAAAGAAAATGAAACCAAATATAACAACTTGAGAAAAATTGGAATTGTTGAAGCCATAGTTCCCGGTAAGACCGTTCTAATCGACAAAAATGACGATAAAGATACGTTAGAAATTTATCCGTTAATTGATACAATAAGTATCGATAAAAAAAATCAATCTAGAATAATAGAATCGGTTGAACTAGCTTTTAGTTTATCGAAAACAATCTACATCTTTAACAAGAAAAAATCTGCCCTTAGAACTTTTAGAAAAGAATTCTGTTGTCCTAATTGTTTCAAGGAATTCAAAAGACCTTCTCCTAATCAATTATCTTTCAATAGTCCCGATGGGGCCTGTAAAGAATGTAAAGGTTTTGGCAATATTCTATTGCCAGATTTAAACCTTAT
>CAJXCX010000131.1:0-3145 GCA_913051685.1 uncultured Spirochaetales bacterium | reverse complement strand
GGTTGGGCCGCCAATATCCACATTTTCCAAAGCCAAAGATAGGTCGCAATTTTCTTGGGAAATCGTATCTGAAAATGGATAGAGATTGCATACCACAAGATCGATCCACTGTATCTGATTGGCTTGGGCCTCTGCGTTGTGTTTATCCCGATGCCCAAGAATACCGCCCTCTACCAAAGGGTTAATGGTTTTCAGACGACCATCCATAATTTCGGGGAATTTTGTATAATCACTTACATTAACAACAGGAAGGCCCGCACCATGTATCGTTTTGGCAGTACCCCCGGTGGAAAGAATTTCCACATGATGATTATGTAAAGATTGAGCCAGTTCAATTATACCGGTTTTATCAAAAACGGAAATAAGTGCCCGATTAATTTTTATGGGGTTTTGGTTTAAGGATAGATTATCTAACATAAGAATTGTTTTGTATTAATTGAATTGATTCAATAAAAGCCTCACCTTCTAATGCCTGAACCTTTGCTTTTAAGGTTTCTACGGTATCATTATCATCAACATTACATTTTTTTTGAATTAAAATAGGGCCTCTATCTACCTCTTCTGTAACAAAATGGATTGTACAACCTGTTTCCTTTTCCCCATTCCTTAATACCTCTTCGTGGACATTTACATCCACTCCACCGGCATATTTTGGCAATAGCGATGGATGAACGTTTAACAACCGATCCCTCCATGTTTGACAAAATTCAATAGAAAGAATTCTCATAAAACCAATTAGCAGAATTAGATCAACCTCAGCTTCTTTTAGGACAGTTGTTATTTCTTGATCAAACCCTTTTCTACTTTTGCCTTTATGCGAAAGAAAGACAGAAGGAATACCGTTTCTCTTCGCGCGCTTAAGTATGTAAGCACCTTCTTTATTGGAAATCACAACCGCTATTTTAGCGATCAACTCCTTTTTTTCTATCGAATCAATTATTGCTTGAAGATCTGTTCCTCTTGTTGAACCAAGGACCCCAAGTTTAATCATCTAATGCTCCTCATGTGATCAATTCTACTTTGAATTAGAATACTTTTCCCAATATCTTGCCTATGGAACAAGGGGCCCTCAATACATGAAATTTCTTTTTCAGCAATAGCCTCAGCCCCAGATATAGAATCATCAACCGCGACAATCGCAACCGCACGGCTACCTGCCAATATTATTTTATCATTTTCTATATTTACTGACGCATAAAATAACCTATCTACGTTTTGTATATTTTCTACTTTGATTTCTTTTCCTTTTATTGGTTTATCAGGATACCCCTGAGGAACCGCATATTTACAAACACTTGCCTTTCTTAAAAAATTGACATCAACGTTTTTTAATTTACCATCTGCTATGCCTATGCAAATATCGATAAAGTCTGATTCCAGCAAAGATAACACATTCATTGCTTCAGGGTCTCCAAAGCGTGCATTGTATTCGATTAACTTAACACCTTGAGATGTGGCTATAAAGCCGCCATACAACACACCTTTATAACCATAACCATATTTATTCTTTAATGCAGCAGCTGTTAAATTATTGATTTTCTGGGCCTCTTTTATTTCATTCTTTGTAAGAAAAGGTAAAGAGTGATTTGCATCAGAATATGTACCCATTCCTCCAGTATTTGGACCTAAATCTCCTTCAAGTGCTCGTTTGTGGTCTTGTATTGCGGGCATATGCTTAAGACAGGTTCCATCACAAAAACTCATTAGCGAAAACTCCTGACCAATTAGTTTTTCTTCAATTACAAACTTGCCACCTTTTTGTATTAATTGATCACAATATTCCAACGCTTCTTTATGCGAATGGAGATGGTCTCCAGAAACCTTGACCCCCTTTCCACCTGCAAGACCATCATACTTTACAACAAAATCACTTCCCAAATTATTTAAGAATTCTTGCACACCTTTTATTGAGTCGAACACACGATATTTAGGACATACTGGTATTTTGTGTTCAAGTAATAAATCTCTTGCAAATGATTTCGATGACTCAATTTTAGAATGTTCCTTGGTTGGCCCAACAACTCGGATTCCAGATTCTGCAAGCACATCTGACACACCGCTAGCAAGGGGGTTTTCAGGACCAATAATTGCTAGGTAAATATCGTTTTCCCTTGCGTATTGTAATATTGTTTCATTGTTATTTATATCGGTAACCTGCATATCAAAACAAAGATTTCGTAGACCAGGGTTATTATTTGATGCTAAACAATAAAGAGTTTTTAATTTCGGGGAATTATGTAGAGCTCTAGCAATGGCATGTTCTCGCGCCCCAGAACCCACAATTAATATATTCATTTTTATTTTCCGTTGCGGTCTTTGATACGCATTTCTTCAAGTTCGTTTATTTTTTGAATATTCATTTCATTAGTAATATATTTTTTATCAAAGCAGGCCATACACGGTTGGTCAATATGGTGATCTCCTTTTCTCATAACAGCTTCCGATAAAGAATCAATGTCTTGATAAATTAACTGATCAACATTAAGATATTTTTTTATTTCCTCTACAGATTTATTATTAGCGATTAACTCCTTTCGTGTTGGCATATCAACACCATAAAAACAGGGCGATATCACAGGTGGGCATGCTACAGCAAAATATACTTCTGTTGCACCAAAGTCTTTCAGCATACGAACAATCTCCCTGGATGTGTTTCCTCGAACAATACTATCATCAACTATCATAACTTTTTTCCCTTCTATTTCTGTTCTTTGAGGAGTCAGTTTGTACCGAACAGATTTTTTACGCGCCTTTTGACCGGGCATGATAAAAGTTCTGCCTATAAATGGGTTTTTATATAATCCTTCAGAATAACGAACACCCAAGGTGTTAGCCATTGACAAAGCAGATGTATTTGCTGTGCTAGGTGCAGGAATAATTATATCAGGAATTTTATCTGGGAACTCTTGTTTCCATTTTTCAGCCAGATTTTGTCCCATTCGCAATCTAGATCTATAAACACTTACATCGTTCAGGGTTGCATCAGGACGGGCAAAGTATACATATTCAAATATACAGGGATTAAATGTTTGTTTTGCCATACGCTTATTAAACACCACACCCTCTTGGGTTATGTATATGATCTCCCCTGGCAAAACGCTTCCCTCTGGTTCAAACCCCAATGGATAAAACATGGTGTTTTCCG
>CAJXCX010000130.1:0-3157 GCA_913051685.1 uncultured Spirochaetales bacterium | reverse complement strand
TGAAACACAGATTGGATTTAGTTTTATTCGAAAGAAATTATTTCGATTCAAGATCAAAAGCCCAGATTCACATTTTGGCTGGCGAGGTTTACGTTAATGGCCAAAAGGAGTGTGTGCCATCAAAGCTTGTTGATGTGGAATCCGTAATCGAAATCAAATATCTTTCAGAAAATTTTGTTAGCAGGGGCGGACAAAAACTTGTTGCTGCGTTAAACCATTTTAAGATAAATGTAGAAAATAAAATATGTATGGATATTGGCGCTAGCACGGGAGGCTTTTCTGATTGTTTGTTACGATTTGGAGCAAAAAAAATATACACCATTGATGTTGGTTATGGGCAACTTGACTACAAACTGCGAAACAACCCAAAGATAGTAAACATTGAAAATACAAATGCGCGATATATAACCACGAGCGCTATAGATGATTTGGTTGATATTGTTGTTATGGATGTTTCTTTTATCTCTATAACCAAATTTGATAGTTTTTTTGAAATATTTACAGCTACCAATAATGAATATGTTGGATTGATAAAACCCCAGTTCGAATTAAGTAAGAATAAATTGGGAAAACACGGCATCGTTAAAGAATCTTCTGATAGAAGGGATGCTGTAGAGCACGTGAGTAACTTTTTAAAAAATTTTTACAATTTTGTGAGTGATGCTATAGAGTCTCCAATTAAAGGATCTAAGGGGAACACTGAATATTTAATTTACTGTAAGAATACTTGATGGTTTATTTCTTATTCCAATCTGCCAGGAATTTCTTTATGCCAATATCTGTCAGAGGATGATTAAAAAGTTGCATTAAAACTTTATATGGTACGGTTACCACATCTGCTCCAATTCTTGCCGATTCGACCACATGAATGGGGTTTCTTATGCTCGCTACTAAAATTTCAGTTGAAAAACCATAATTAATAAATATTTCAGAAATTTCGTTCACTACGCTCATTCCATTCGTAGATATATCATCAAGCCTTCCGACGAAAGGACTAACATAGGCGGCCCCAGCCTTAGCTGCAATTAATGCTTGTGTCGATGTGAAGATTAGGGTTACATTAACAGGTATTTTTTTTTGCGATAAAATTTTAGTGGCTCTTATTCCATCTTTTGTCATCGGCAATTTAACTACCACGTGTTTATCGATTTTTGCTAATTGATTACCTTCTTTTACCATGGAATCAAAATCGGTGGAAAGAACCTCGGCACTAACAGGACCTTTGACAATACCACATATCCTTTTAATGGTTTTTTTGAAGTCTTTCTGGCTTTTCTCTTTTGCGATTAGAGAAGGGTTTGTTGTTACACCATCTAATAGACCTAAAGACGCTATTTCTTGAATCTCATCTATGTTGGCGCTATCTAAAAAAAATTTCATTTTCTTATATTACTTTATTTTTCAATTTTTTTAAATATACACATGAGAAGAGCAAGAAGAAAGTTGACAAATGAATAAGATATTGCAGAATTAGAGCTTTATATGGCAAACAAAAGCAAATCGGCTAGAAAACGCGTTAGACAGGACGTTAAAAAGCGTCTACGGAATAAGTCTGTTATGTCATTCTTGAAAACTCATATTAAACAATATAAAGAATCCATGGGGGCTGACGGTTCCAACAAAGAGAACTTGCTTAAGAAGGTCATCTCCTTGTTCGACAAAGCTGCTGCAAAAGGTGTTATACATAAACGTAATGCCTCTAGAAATATTTCTAGAATATCTAAATTATCTTAAAAATTGCCTATTGGCCACATAATTTTTTTAGTAAATAGAAACTAATAATATCGTGATTTATATCGGTGCTCTTCAAGAGCCTGTCTGTGTTTCGAAGAACTTTTATACTCGTGAGAATTTCTTCGAACGTCTTTTTCTTAGATTCAGCATCTAAATATCTATACTGATATTTTGATACATTTACATTCTTAATTATTTCCGATTCTTTCATATCGGTTTTTTTAAGAGTTTTAATCTTCAAATAGACTCTAAATCTCCATGCGATTTTTGATATTTCTAAAAAAATATTCTCTGTAAATTTAGTTTTTTTGAGCTCCAATAAACATGATTTTAAATCTTTATTGTTTATGTAATTCATCAGATTGTATGTCTGATCAAAAGACTCTCTCCGTGTTTCGTCAATTAATTCGTCAATGATTTTTGTATCGTGATTATCTGAAGTTAGGATGGTGCTAATTTTATCTATTTCGTTAATCAAAGTAAGCCTATTGCTAAAATTTTTAGCACTTAATTGGTCTACCGCTCTATTGTCTAATTGTATATTCCTTTTTTTTAATTCGTCCTTTATAAAAGCTTTCATATTGGCTTGGGTATAATCGTCTTTGATGACAAGCTCGCAAGACAGGTTGGTCTTGTCGTCACCACATAAAAAAATGTGTTTGGTTGTTTTTGAGGGGTTTTTTAGATAGTCAGCAATTTGTAGTATTGCATCCTTATTGCTTTTACCTGTCACTTTTACTATCACATACCTGAATTTGCCAAGATATGGATATGTGTTGAAAGCATCTAAAATTAGCGATACATCTTTAATGCTCGATAAGTCAAAAAACTCAACATTGGTTTCTCTGTTTGGTCCTTCAAGGATATTGTTGATTTCCCCCCTGACGATATTTTCATAGTAATTATCGGGGTCAATTATGTTAATTGAGCAAGAATGGTCATCGTGTAAAAAATCATGAATAGTGCTTTTCCCCTTTAAGCTCATTATTGATATAATATCAATATATTGTGTTGAATAAAATATTTATTAAAAATTTTGAAGAACCTCAAGACTATCAAGCCTTTTTTTTAAAACAACTTAGTTATCATGATAATGTTTTAAGGGGCAATGCGTTAGGGTACCTGCTATTCCTTGAGCATACGGATATATATACGATTGGTAGATTTGGAAAGACTGACGAAAATATTAATGAAAATGCCACTGTACCTCTCGTTAGAACGACCCGTGGAGGCAATGTTACATATCATGGAGTTGGCCAATTGGTTTTTTACCCAATCTTAAATACCAATATCCTTAAATTAAAACTTAAGGATCTTGTTGATGCCCTTCAAGAAGCGGTATTAGGAACGTTATCTGTTCTTGGGCTTGTAGGGAGGAAGAACGTTGATGGTCCGGGAGTATGGATTGGAGATAAGAAGATTG
>CAJXCX010000129.1:0-3163 GCA_913051685.1 uncultured Spirochaetales bacterium | reverse complement strand
GAAGAGCTCATGAAGAAATTTATGAAAACATTCAACGAACAAAAGGCCAGGCATCAAGGTGGGAATAAATGGATTGGGACTGGTGGAACATCCCCATATGGCGCTTATGGCTCAAACCCTTTTGGTGTCAGGATTGGACAGGACGGCAATAGGAATTTTTCAGCAGCAAAGGTTTGGGACGAAAGAAAATTTATTAATCTTGATGATGATATCGAAATTGGTACACGGAATATAAAAGTTGCGTTAAAAAAATTAAGAAAGTTTGCCAGGATTAATGGAGAAGATGAATTAGATCTTGATGAAACAATCAAATCCACGGCAAAAAACGCTGGATATATAGATATAAAAATGAAACCGGAGAGGAAAAATCAAGTAAAAGTTCTTTTATTTTTTGATGTAGGTGGTTCAATGGATTCACATATTAGATTATGTGAAGAGCTTTTTTCAGCTGCTAAATACGAGTTTAAAAATATGGAATACTTTTATTTTCATAATTTTATATACGAAGGAGTATGGAAAAACAACGATAGAAGGGAAGAGATTGTCGACATTCAGGAATTAGTAAGCAAGTATGGCAAAGATTACAAAATTATTTTTGTAGGTGATGCATTCATGGGTATTTACGAAATAACTCATATCAATGGATCAATTGAACATTACAATGAACAATCCGGCGAATATCACTTTAAAAAAATGAAAAGTCATTTCGATAAAATTGCATGGCTGAACCCAGTTCCCAAAGAAGAATGGGAATATTCACAATCAATAGAATACACTCGCTACCTAGCCGATAATAAAATGTACAGTTTGACCGTCGACGGCATAAGTAATGCTGTTTCTTACCTATCTAAATAGCTCAGTGCTTTAAGAATCTAATAAAAATTAAAATGCACAAACCGCTTAAAGAAATGTTTAATATTATGTAATTTGCAGCGAGAAGAAATGACTTCTCGTTAACCATATTCATGAATTCATAGCTAAATGCAGAAAAAGTTGTTAAGGAACCTAAGAACCCTACGACAAAGAATAATCGGAACGCTTCCTTAACATCAAAAAGTTCGCTTAGGTAATAAAATAGTCCTATTAATAACGAGCCAAATACATTCACCAGCAATGTTGAAATATAAGGTTTGTTTGGCAGATGTAGGCCAAAAAAAAGACTCGAAGAATATCTAAGCACCGCACCCAAGGCTCCGCCTAGAGCAATTACAATCTCTGTCTGACCCATTTCTACCCTACTCCTCTAAGCTATTAACCCAACACTAAGACAAATGTACCACTAGCTTGTTTCTCAGATATTACTACAGATAAAGACTAATACAACAGGCTATGCATTCATCCAAAAAATCTAATTTTATTATAGATTTTTAATTATTTTAACGAGTGATTATGAATGCTTCTTGTAGGTATCGGAGGACCTAGAGTTAATTCGTAATCTACTTTTTGAACCGATACATCTTCAACGTCAAATGATTTATGATTTTTATTCTTCAGAGAATCGACTTCCTTGTAAATTGAATATAGCAATTTCCAATCCGCTAAGAGTTTCATTCTTGGTTCATCTTTGCTTCGTTTCAATTTATTGTGCTCCCAAGCAAGGTATGAAGATACGACAAGGTCAAGATTTTGGTAATTAAAATCCGTTTTTAATACTACTTCGCTAGGAATTTCTTTCTTTTCAAAGTTCGTTTTAAAAACTTTAATCCAATATACTTGTTTGTTTTTAAGACTGGTCTCTTTTTGCATTTCTCGTGAATATGGAATCAATTTATCTTTTAATCTATTAAAATAATCAAAAAATATATACGGCGCATCTGGGTTAAAACTTATGAAATTCGATTGTTTATTTCTTTCCTTGTAGGTGTCATCCTTTTTGTATCCATAATAGTGAACCAATCCATTCTTGTAGGGCCAATAATCGAACATGGGCATCCTATCTTTGATTATCGCACTTGCGGTTTTCAAATAGGATTTCACAATCTTGCTTTGCTCATCATCAAGATCTCCTGTAAAAAGCATCAGTCTCCAATAGAGAAGAGCTTTGTAGATAAGATTCGTTTCAACAGGTATTTTTTTTTCGTTTTGGAAATCCCAATTTTCTAGCGTATAAAAAAAGTACTTAGGTTGGTGTGTTTCAAGGAAATCAACTAAGGAGGGGATTTTACATGTAAGAGGATTGGAGAGATTGGGAGGATATAAGTCTTTCAAGGATCCCCATTTGTATCTTCTTTTTGCTTTTAAATCAGTCCTAGGCTGAATTCTCCACCCAATATTTTCTGATCCTTTTTTATATTGTGCCGTTCGTGCTCCATATCTTTTGCGATGTTCTACTTTGTGAAATTCCTCCAATTGTTTTTCTTCAGTCAATCCTCTCATGTCATCTGAATTTTTGTCATCCTTCACATCATAATCATCATCATCCTTAAAATAATTCCTATAAAGATTAGTCTTCCATTGGCCATATATACGGTTCTTGTTCTCATCACCAATATCTTTTCCGAGGATATTGGCTTTTTGGTTCCTCTTCCATTGACCATAAAGATTAGTTTTGTGCTCATCGTCAATTTGTTTTTCTGGAGTCTTGGCTTTTTTTGACTCTTTTTTTGAAGCTTTCTCAGGCATAAAGTAATTTTACATTACAATAAAGGCAAACTTAAACTAGGATTTTTTAAAAGATAGAGAGGAAGAATTTATACAGTATCTTAATCTGGTTGGCTCGGGTCCATCTCCAAAAACATGCCCTAAATGAGCACCACATTTTTGACAACCAACCTCTACTCTAATCATAGCATCGGAAGTGTCTTCTTTAAGTGCAACGTGGTCTTTCGAAATAGGATCACAGAAACTTGGCCACCCTGTCCCAGAATCAAATTTGTTTGAGGAGTGAAAAAGCTCCGTATCGCAACATATACATTTGTAAATCCCGGTGTCTTTATTGTCATTTAGTTCTCCGGAAAAAGGTGGCTCCGTTCCATATTCTTGTGTAACGTGATATTGCATTTTGGTTAGTCGTTTTTTTAAATCCTCTTTGGGACTCATGTCTGAAAACCCAGCTCTGTAGTCAAAAACTGTATAATATCTTTAGATTCATATATCCAAACGATCTTACCAGAAGGTTCTTTGATCTGAAGGCATGGAACCTGAAGTTTGCCGCCACCAGAAA
>CAJXCX010000128.1:0-3181 GCA_913051685.1 uncultured Spirochaetales bacterium | reverse complement strand
TATTTAACAATTAGCCCCCACTTTGAAGGGAACCAGCTTACAGTTTTTTGGGATATGTATTCTAAAGGCTTTATTTATAGAAGTTTAAAACCTGTTAATTGGAGTCCTAGCTCCAGAACCGCCTTAGCTGAAGCTGAGCTAGATTACCCAGAAGACCATATATCTAAAAGTGTTTATGTTAAATTTGCGATTAAGAATAAAAACACATCTGCTCTTAATGCTAAAAGAGTAAAAAAACCAATTTTTTTAATTATATGGACTACCACTCCTTGGACACTTCCTGCCAATAAGGCCGTATCTATCAATAAAGATTTTAAATATGGGATATACGAAGTAAATCAAGAGTGTTGGATTGTCGAGAAAAATCTTTCTGAAAAAATAAGTGAAAAAATTGGCAAAAAACTTTCTCTAGTTTCCGAAATCGATGGTGTAGATTTGTTAAGTTTGAGATATATTTCTCCAATTTCGAACACCGAGTCTCCTGTTGTTTATGCCGATTATGTAACTAAGGAGTCGGGTACGGGCCTTGTTCATACGGCCCCTGGACACGGAACCGATGATTATAGTACGGGTATTAAAAATAATCTTGAAGTTTTTTCACCTGTCGATCACGCTGGAAGGTTTACGGAAGAGGCTGGTTCTGAGCTGAGCGGCTTAAATGTTTTATCCGATGGGAACGAAAAAGTTATAGAGCTAATAGAGCGTGCGAACCTTTTGATTTTATGTGAGGATTATAATCATCCATATCCTTATGATTGGAGAACAGGGAAGCCAACGATTTTCAGGGCTACACATCAGTGGTTTGCGTCGGTAGACAAATTTAAAGACTTAGCATTAAGTGAAATATCAAAGGTTAAATGGTATCCGGAAAGGGTAATTAATAGAATTTCTAGCATGGTTCAAGAAAGATCTGATTGGTGTATATCAAGGCAAAGATCTTGGGGCCTGCCCATCCCTGTTTTTTATTATCGCGAGAGTGGAGATGTATTTATTAACAAAGATACAATTAAAAAAATTATTGATATCTTTAACAACAAAGGGTCGTCTGCATGGTGGGAATTAAATGTTGAAGATTTGTTGCCTGACGAATATAAAGATCAAGCGGATAGTCTTGTAAAGGGAGAAGATACCTTGGATGTTTGGTTTGATTCTGGTTCTTCTTGGAAAAGTGTATTGATTAAAGATAATAATTATCCCGCAGATTTATATTTGGAGGGGAATGACCAGCACAGAGGCTGGTTTCAAAGTAGTCTTCTGACGTCTGTATCTATAAATCAAATCGCGCCCTATAAAGCTGTCTTGACGCATGGCTTTGTGGTTGACGGTAAAGGCCAAAAGATGTCGAAATCGAAAGGCAATGTTTTTGATCCTGAAAAAATCATTAAACAACATGGTGCGGACATATTGAGATTGTGGGTTGCATCTGAAGATTACTCATCGGAGGTAAGAATCTCTGATGATATTTTGTCAAGCATTACGGATAAGTATAAAAAAATTAGGAATACATTACGATTTCTTTTGGGCAACTTGTACGATTTTGACATTGATGAATCAATTAATTTTGACCAACTTGAAGAGATAGACAAGTGGATTCTTGTTAGGCTCTCAGATATTAAGGAGAAATATAACAAATATTTTGGTTCATACCTGTTTCATCTGGGTATAAACGAAATTGTCAATTTCTGTTCTAACGATTTAAGTTCCATTTATTTGGACATTCAAAAGGATATCCTTTATACGTATTCAAAGAATGCAAAAGAGAGAAAATCATCTCAAACAGCTATATCGTTAATATTTAAGGAGCTATCTCTAATGCTGGCACCAGTTCTCTCATTTACTACCGAAGAAGCTTGGAAGGCCAATCCTCTAACGAAAGATAGTGTTTTTATCAGCCAACTTTCTGATGATATCTTTGTAGACCTAGAAATCCAATCTAAATGGAACAAAATTCTAGATATAAGAGATCAGGTCTTAAAAGAAATTGAGGCCAAAAGAAAGATGAAAATCATCGGAAACTCTCTTGAAGCCAAAGTTAGTTTAAGTTGCGATGATAGCGATATGGACTTTCTAAATGATAATCTAGAATTAATCAAGAAAGTTTTGATTGTATCCGAGCTCAATGTTTCAAAGAACAAAAAAAAAGATTTGAAAATCTTGGTTGAAAAAACTAAAAATGAAAAATGTCAGCGGTGTTGGATGTATTATAATTCTAAGGATTTTAGCAAATCGGATAAAAATATCTGCCGACGATGCGAGGAACAATTAAAAATCTAATAGTAGTTTTGCCAATTGCCTTATGCCTTGATTTCTAAAATTATTAAGGTATTTTTTATTGCGCTATGGTTTTACGAAAAGTAATTATATGCATACCTGTTATAATTAATTGTCTGAAAAATGGTTGACTCAATGGAGCACAGGCATCACGTTGTAGTAGTCGGAGCTGGCTTCGGGGGCCTCTATGCTGTTCACGAGCTAGTAGGCTCTGATGTAGATGTAACAATAATTGATAGAAGAAATTTTCACCTCTTTCAACCACTATTATACCAAGTTGCAACGGGAACAATTTCGGCTCCTGATATTAGCGCCCCTATTAGATCTATCTTTGGTGATAAAAAAAATATCACTGTTAGACTCGACGTTGCTACTGGGATTGACCCTCGAAATAAGTATATAGAAACTGCAAGTCATACGAAAATCCCATATGATGATTTAATCATTGCCACTGGAGCTAGCCACCATTATTTTGGTCATCACGACTGGCAAAGACGTGCCCCTGGCTTAAAAACGGTCGAAGATGCCTTAGATATACGAAGTAGAATATTTACCGCTTTCGAGCTTGCCGAAAACGAAACTGATCCCGAAAGAAAAAAGCAACTTCTAACCTTTGTCATTATAGGGGGAGGACCGACGGGTGTTGAGCTGGCTGGAGCCTTAGCCGATTTGGCATTCAAGACTTTAGAAGGGCATTTCCACAATGTAGACACAAAAAGGGAATGTGAGATTATTTTGCTAGAAGCAATGCCCAATCTTCTTCCTTCGTTTAAGGAGACGTTGTCAAAAACAACAAAAAAATATTTGGAAGGTATGGGTGTAAACGTATTAGTAGGATCCCAAGTTACCGACATTCAAAACGAAACAGTTTTTTTTGCTGGCGAGAGTGCGGAAGGGAAAATTGAGTCTA
>CAJXCX010000127.1:0-3215 GCA_913051685.1 uncultured Spirochaetales bacterium | reverse complement strand
GATAGATGAACTTTCTACATTGTTCCAAGAAGAGTATGCAGAATTACAAAAAGATAAAGGACTAAAGATAGATACTGAAGAAAGTGCTTTTGCTAATAAAGCATTATCATCGGATCTTAAAGTTGAGGAATTGGACAATGTAGATATTAATTTTGACCGCTTTGAAAAATGGAAAGAACGGTTTGTAACACCTCAAATACAAGGAGGCTTGGCGGCTGTAAAGATAATGATCAGATCGGGGGATTTAGAGACCCCAGACGCAGTTGAACTAAGCAGTTTTCTCAAAAACTTTGGTAGCAACAATATACGATGCGACAGGGATCAAAATATTTTACTCAGAAATATTCCATTGAAATATCTAACAAATTTGTTTTTAATAGTAAGCAAATTCAAAAATAGCATGGTCGATACGCCTATCTTTTTAGGGGAGATGATTAATTGCACCGGTGCTCAAACTTGTCAATTGGGGATATGTAAGCCAAGAGGTCTGGTTGAAGCTATCCATGAAGAACTTCTATCTAATAAGAATCTAGAACTTGATGAGCTAAAGAATTTCAGTATAAATTTATCTGGTTGCCCAAATTCTTGCGGGATGCATCATATCGCCGACATAGGGTTCTTCGGTAAGGTAGGTAGAAAAGACAGCAAGATATATCCTGCTTACAATGTTTTATTGGGAGCTGAGATGGACAAAAAAGAGCCTCAGTACGCTAAATTGGTTTCCTCTTTGCCTGCAAACAGAATCCCTGATTTGTTAAGTATCTTTTTAGAAGACTGGCTAGAACACAAGAAATCAAAGAACTTAAGCTACAAAGAGTATTTAGAAGCAAGGGGGACTCAGTTCGTTCAAGATTTATGCTCTACGTTTAATGACGAGATGCCCTCTATGGAAGAGAATATCAACGCTTACGTAGATTATACTCCCCCAGGACACGAAAAAAACACGGAGCCTTTGTCTTTAAAAGATATCGGCCAAGGAGAGTGCTCCGCGGGCGTGTTCGACATGATTGGAGTGGATAAAGGTTTAATTGAAAAAAATTTAAAATCTCTTAAAAATAACGGTGCTGCTCCAAATGAGGAGAGGACAATTATTCTTAAAGATACACTTCTACATTCAGCTAGAATGCTACTTATTACAAAAGGAATTTCAACTACCAAGGAAGAAAAAATATTTTCATCTTTCAAAAAGCATTTCATAGTTGGGGGTTTGATATCAGATAAATATCTTGTTCTCATGGATGAAAAAGCAAGAGGGGCTCAAAACAATCCTCAAGAAATTATGGATTTCGAAGAACTAATAGTAGGACTAGCAAGTGACGTAATAAATATTTACGACGAAATGGATGATTCGTTAAGATCGCTAAAATCAAACAACTAGATTAAAATTCAAACTATAATTTACGGTAGCAGTATTTGAACTATGTCTCTTTTCCGTAATCGTATGTCGTTCCCTCTAGCGTCGGCATTTCATCAAAATTCAACGTCGGCGGAGGAGTTGCTGTTCGCCACTCCAAAGACTTCGATTTGTACGGATTACGCTCTGTAGTTGCGGATACCGGCCTTAGAAGAGTGTGGAGCATAACCAGTATCCCTATGGTAAGGATATAAGTACCTACAGTTGATAGTTGATGAATAAATTCAAATTGAGGATCGTAATTAAAATATCTTCGTGGCATCCCCCTGGTTCCAACTACAAATAGAGGATAGAAAGTTAGGTTGAATCCAATAAACGTGAGTACAAAAGCAATTTTTGCTTTTGTTTCATCAAATACCTTTCCCCACATTTTAGGGTACCAGAAATGCACCGCTGAGAAAAAGCCAAAAACCGTTCCTCCAAACATTGTGTAATGCATATGGGCAACAACAAAATAAGTATCATGAAGATATATATCTGTAGCCAATGCGGACATATGCATACCAGTAGTACCACCAATTGTAAAAAGAAAAATAAAAGCCAGAGTATGTAACATAGCTGCGCTAAGTTCAATGGACCCCTTGTACATTGTAGCGACCCAATTAAAAACTTTAATTGCTGTAGGAATTGCAACTAGAAACGTTATAACGGAAAAGACGACATTCATGAATGCTGACTGGCCACTTGTAAACATGTGGTGCCCCCAGACTAAGAAACTTATAACAGCTATACCCACACTTGAGTAGGCTATTGCCTTATAGCCAAAAATTGGCTTTCTTGAAAAAACCGGTAGAACCTCTGAGACAACACCCATGGCAGGAAGAATCATTAAATATACAGCGGGGTGTGAATAAAACCAGAAGAAGTGTTGGAATAGGACTGGATCGCCTCCCTTGGCCGGATCAAAAAATCCAAGCCCAAACCACCTTTCAAAAATTAATAAAACTAGGGTGATTCCAACAACTGGGGTCGCTAAAACCTGTATGATAGCCGTTGCATAACTTGCCCAGCAAAACAATGGTAGATTGTTCCACGTCATTCCTGGTGCTCGAAGCTTATGTATTGTAACAATAAAATTAATCCCTGTTAGAATAGATGAAAAACCCAAAAAGAATACGCCCGTAGTGATCATAATCACGTTTGTCTGGCTGTCAATTGAATACGGAGTGTAAAAAGTCCAGCCGGTATCAACTGGAGCAGCGAGGGAAACCAGGCATATGATTGCCCCTATACAGAAAAGCCAAAAACTCAGTAGATTCAATTTGGGGAAGATTACATCTCTGGCGCCAATCATTAGTGGAATTAAGAAATTTCCAAAACTTGCAGCAATCCCTGGAATGATGAATAGGAAAATCATTATCGCTCCATGAAGCGTGAATGAGACATTGTACAATTGGGCATTCATTATAGTTTGACTACCAGTAAGATGCTCGGTCCGAACTAAAATAGAAAAAAGCCCACCTACTAAGAAAAAAACTGATACAGCAATCAGATACATAACCCCTAATCTTTTATGATCAAGGGTGTAGAACCATGTCTTCCAAAAGGGAATATCCGAATCTTTACCAGCTGTTAGATAATTATCACCAATTATTTCACTCATATAAACATCATTCTCCTAAATCACCTCAACACCTTTATGTATTCAATCATTGAGGTAATTTGTTTGTCAGTAAGGACTCCTTTGTATGCCGGCATCACGGGCTGATAGCCTTTAACTATTTTTGCAGATGGAATTTCTATTGATGCTCTTAAATAATTTTCATCAGCTATACTAGAAGTGCCATCTTCAAATTTTCTT
>CAJXCX010000126.1:0-3244 GCA_913051685.1 uncultured Spirochaetales bacterium | reverse complement strand
AAGCCTTGAAGAGATTAGATATCCAATTTGATCTCATAGTCAGCAGCCCCAAAGCACGTGCCCGCCAAACAGTAGAGATTATTGCTAAGGAAGTGGACTATTCAAAAGAAGAGATTAAGATAACTAAGACTCTTGAACCGACTGCCTTCCGAAAGATACAATGTCGTATTTAAATGATTATGCTGATGTAAATAGGATTATGCTTGCCGGACATCTACCTCTACTTCGGTATCTTTCTTCAGAATTACTGATCAACACTTCACAAATTTCATTCTATTTAAGCCTGGCGCGGTTTGTCTATTTATGATTGATCAATTAAAAACATCATAAACATGTCAATCGAAATTGCGGTGTACAAGTTTAGGATGGAAAAGGAAAGAAATAATTTATTGAGGAATTACAGGATGCGCTACCTAAGGTCACATTATTGTCCGGATTACTTCCGGTTTGTCCATCATGCAAAAGGGTGCGAGATGTCGATGGTAATTGGAAATAATGTAATGAACCGCTGTCACTATTATTCTGAGAAAATATATTTTGCAAGTAACAAAATGCAACAAACAGTTTTCGACTTAATATTTCATTTCTTACATGAAGGAATGATAGTTAAGTGCGTCTTTGGGACAGTGCTTAAAAAATTCCCTTAATATAATTTAATATACCTGTAATTGGCAATTCCTTATGAGCCGGTGTTCCTGCTACTTTTTTAACGGCTGGCACTTTTCTGAAAACACCTGCTACTGTTGTAACATAAAGTTGCTCTTGTGTTAGCGATAGTTTATCAATAACACTCACCACTTTTTTATTCTGTAGTTTGCGGTCTTTCTTACTCTTTACATCAATATTCACATTAGCAATTGCTTTTTTTAGACTCTTTTTGACTGGTTTATTAACTTTATTTGTCACTGCCTTAGGCTTTGCTTTAGATCCAGTTACTTTTGTCTTAGTTGTTGCAGTTTTTTTAACGGTTGATGCTTTTGACTTACTCCTTACCGCAGGCTTTTTTGTAGCTTTTTTGGCGACTGTTTTCTTTACTTTAGATGTTGATGTTTTTTTAACAGGACTCTTTTTTTTCTGTACAGCAGCTTCCTTTTTTTTAACAGTACTTTTCTTTTTTGGTACAGATCTTTTTTCTACCATAAATTCCCCCCTTAAGATTGACTAATTCTGTTTTGTTATTTAAAACAGATATTCTAATATTTTAAAATACCTGTTATCGGTTATGCAAATTAGAATTACCCGTAAATGAAAGTTATAGATTTTTATAGAAATACGATAGCTGTCTAGATTCAAATATACTATCGATATAGTTACAAGTGTTGAATTTAGAATAATTTAACGTTTTTTTTACTTATGTCAATAACAATTATTGCAAATTATTTTATTTTCATTTTTACATGTGAACATTCAATAAATTATAAAATTGTAGAAATGTGTCATTATAGTTTCAAATTTCAAAGGCATAAACGGCATTTTGCTACAAACATTTAAGTATAAAAGGCTCAATTTTCTTTCTTTTCACGATATTTGCTGCTTTGTAGCATTTTTAATATATGCTGTTAGTCTTTGCCTGCATGGCTCAGATAATATTAATTTCTACTTAAACAGATAAATGTATTTCTGGCGTATTAATGTTTTTTTCTGGTAAACAAAGAGAATATTATTGTTATAATCGAAATTATGTTGAACGAGCTTTCTATTTCTAATTTTGCTTTGATTGACGAGATTACAATAAAGTTCGATGAGGGCTTGAACATTTTTACTGGTACAACGGGAGTAGGTAAATCTCTAATTCTTGGGGCATTAAACTTCCTTCTAGGAAGTCGTGCAACGAATGATATTGTCAGAGTTGGCAAGAATGACGTTTCAGTGAGTGGATTATTTTTTATAAGAAGCGATCAGGTTAGACAAAGCATCAGTGAACATATTGACGGATTTAATGACAGTGAAGAAGAGGTCATCTTACAGCGGAATTTAGACCAGAAAGGTCGAAACAGATGCAAACTTAACAATCAGCCAATTACCGTTTCATTATTAAGGGGAATTGGCGACTTATTGGTAAATATACATGGCCAACACGAACATGAATCCCTTACAGATCAGCTACAGCAACTTAGCATACTTGACAGTTTTGGAAAGCTGGATGATCTCAGAATAGAATATTCCGGAATCTATGGCAAGGCATTAGAAAAAGAAAAATTGTTATATACGTTAAATGATAGTAACGGCGAAAGAAAAAAGCAGATCGATCTTTATAATTATGAGATTAATGAAATTGAAAGCTGCTGTTTGCAACCTAAAGAAGATGAGCATTTGGAAGCGGAGCGATATATCCTTGCAAATGCCGAGAAAATCCAAAATGCCTTGTCTTTATGTTCTAACAATTTGTATGAGTCTGACAATTCCATAATTGCCGGTTTAAAAGAGATATCAAATGAACTTTCTAAAATTATGGATGTTGATAAAGGCTTTGAAAATGCTACAGAGCAATGTAACCAGGCTATGTATCAGTTAGAAGATATTGCAAGTACACTGAGAAATAATATTGAAAAGTATAACTACGATCCGGAACGATTAGAACAAATTGATGAACGAGTAGAAATAATTAGAGGGCTTAAGAGAAAATATGGAGATTCAATAGAAGATATCCTTTCTCACTGCGAGATCTCCAAAGTAAAGCTGGAGCAATTATTAAAAGACGATGAACAAGTAGAGATAGTAGAAATCGAATTAGAACATTTGAAAAAGTTAGTTGTTGATGCTGGCCAAGACCTAACAGAATATCGAAAAAAAGCCGGTAAAAAGCTTTCCACTCTTATCAAAAAAGAATTAATTGATCTGGGGTTTGCAAACGGAAGATTTGATATTTGCGTCTCCACTATAGACAATGCTGATTCAGGGAAAGCTGAATTAGAAGATGCCAGCTGTTCAGGGTTTGATAGTGTTGAGTTTATATTCTCATCCAATCCAGGAGAAGATCTAAAGCCGCTTAGAAAGATTGCATCAGGAGGTGAAATTTCCAGAATAATGCTTGCACTGAAGCGACATCTGGCATTGGTCGATAAAACGCCTGTACTCATATTCGACGAGATTGATGCAAACATTGGTGGACGAATGGGACGGATTATTGGCGAGAAGATGAAACTGGTTGCACAATCCCATCAGGTTGTTTGCATTACTCATCTTCCACAGATAGCCAGTTATGCGGAACAACATTTTAAGGTAGATAAAACGGTCAAGAATA
>CAJXCX010000125.1:0-3248 GCA_913051685.1 uncultured Spirochaetales bacterium | reverse complement strand
ATGACGGCTAGGAGCAGAGGCAGGGAGACGATAACAATTATAAATAAGCCACTTCTGGATTCACAGATATTCAAGAAGGCCGTTACCGAGTTTCAACAGAGTATCAATAAGCTAAATTTCCCCTTCAATTTTACTATTAAATCTGGCGAATCTTATAAAGCGCTGAATTTGGAGATGCTTCTTAATCAGTGTATTGAAATTGGCAAGAAGGGATATTCAATTCAACGATATAAGGGTTTGGGCGAAATGAATCCTGAACAACTATGGGAAACAACGCTAGATCCTTCTTTGAGAGTTTTAAAAGTAATCAATATGGCTGATGTTGAAGACCTCGAAAAAGACAGAGAAGAAGAAAAATTATTCGAAGACCTAATGGGAGATCAAGTCGAACCTAGAAAGAAAATTATCGAAACAAATGCTCTCAATGTAACAAATCTGGATATCTAATCTTTAGATTGGTCTGTATTGTCTGTTACAATTTTTTTAATATCGTTAATTTCTTCGTTGACAGACTCGTTTAATTCATCTTTTAAATTTGTTATCTTCCTATAGAACTTGGCACAGTTTTTAGCGATGCTAGGTAATTCATCTGGACCAAACAAAAGAATAAAAACAACTAGAACAAAAATTATCTCGGAGAAACCTAAACCAAACATAGGATAATTATATAGTAAATATTCTATTTTATAGGTTTTTTAACAAATAATGTCATGGACGCGCCAATTAAACATACAATCATGGAAAAGTATAATCCATATGAATAGGTATGAAATTGGTCTACAAGGAAGCCTGCTAAAGGAGGTCCAATTATGGCAGAAATTGAAAAACTTGTTCCAAACACACCAAAAATTTGCCCGGCATTGGTTGTTCCAAAAAAATCCTTGAGTTTACTTGGGAAGATAGGAATCCAACCACCATAGCAAAAACCGAATATGATTCCGAATATAATGTACGATAAAATATCATTAGCATTGGTTATTATTAAAATTGACAGACCCTGACCGAGAAAAACTACAAAAAGAATCTTGTTTCTGTGAGTGAATTCAGCTAAATATCCTGTCACCAACCTACCACATAAACTACCAACGGCAATTGCTGCCGGTGCTGCTGAAGCAGCTAACAGACCAAGATTTTTGCTTAAAGCATAATCAAATTGTAGTGTTATGATGATTAGAAAAGCTAACATTCCAAAAATCATTAACGAATAAAGAATAAAAAAGGGAACTGTTTTTACTGCCTCCATTGTTGACCAAACTTGTAATTCCTCTTCTTTTTTTATGGGATTTAATCCACCGTAGGGTTCTAAGCCCATTTCCTTAGGGCTCCCTTTCATTAGAAATGCTGCGAATGAGAAAATAAATGCAATTATTGCCAAAGATATTAGGGTTAATTCTAAAGAGGTATTTTTTAATATGAATGCCGATAAAGGATTAATGATTAATCCACTAATTGGAACTCCAGCTGTAATAATGCCGACAACGAAGTCTCTCCTTTTGTTAAACCATCTTTGAGCTATAGCTACTGCTGGAATATAAAAAGCTCCATCACCAATCCCAGGCAATATGCCATAATTGATAAATAGACCAATTTTGGTTTCGGAATATGCTGTTAAGAAAAGACCTAGGGCGGTTATGACCCCACCTAAAAAGATAATTTTTTCAGGCGTGTGTTTATCAATCAATCTTCCAAAAACGACCATTGAAAAAGCAAATACGAGACATCGAATTGCGAAGATTGAGTTAACCAATGCTTTTGTTAAATCAAATTTTGATTGTATCGACGGTAAAAGCATTCCAAAAGAATAGAGAAGTAGTCCATCAAGGAAAACCAACATGACCCCAGCAAAAACTACTACCCAACCATAGAATATTTTGTTTTTATTCATAACTATATCTTCTTAACCTATTTAATTAGCAGTGTCCTTTAAGAATTTTTCTAGTTCTGTCTCAGAATTGATTACTTTTTCTTCGCCGCTCGACATATTTTTTATTCTAACCAAAGATTTGTTAAATTCGTCTTCTCCAATTATGACAACTCTTTTACTAGATATCTTATTTGCTGTTTTCATCTGTTTTGTAAAGCTCTTTGCCTCATATTCAATCTCGACTTTAAAATTATTATTTCTCAACTTATTCGCAATTTTGAACGAATAATCTTTAAATTGAGAGTCTTGGTATGCGACATAAAAGTCTACCGTTTCTATTCGATTATCGTTAGGTTGTTGTTGGTTGAGAAGAAGAGCTATTCTCTCTATTCCTGCAGCGAATCCTATGCAGTCAGTTTTAGGACCACCTAATTTGTGAACCAGGGTATCATATCGCCCTCCTGCTAGTATTGCATTGTGAGCCCCCAAGTCTTTAGATGTTACTTCAAACACTAAATCATTGTAGTAGTCTATGCCCCTAATTAATTGATTGTTGACCACATAATCAAATTCCAAATCATCAAGAATTTTTTTTAGTTTCTCGAATCTTTCCAATGGTTCGACTCCGATAAAATCTATTGTGTTGGGGATGTTGTCAAACTTATATTTATGGATGGCCTTATCTAAAAATCTTAAAGGATTTTTGTTAAGAATTTCCAAATCATCCTTGTCTATCGAATTTATATGTTTTTCTGCGCAACTTAAAACAGCCGAAGAGATTTTTTTTAGCGATTCACTATCCCCAATTGAATTAATCTGGAATATGTAACCCTTGATCCCTATACGATCCAAAAGAGTTTTTGCTAAATGCAAAATTTCTACTTCATGATACAGCTCTTTTGAGCCTAGCAGCTCAATTCCTATCTGGTGGAACATTCTATAACGACCTTTTTGAGACCTTTCGTATCTAAACATTGGGCCCAAGTAAAAGAGCTTGTTGATTTTTTTTATTTTGTAGAGCGAATTTTCAATAAAACTTCTGACCGTTGGCGCGGTCCCCTCGGGTCTCAGGCAATAAGAATCATTGATCCCCTTTTTTACTTCAGAAAGATCCTTCTTTGATACAAATTCATACATCTCTTTAGAAACGTCGGTATCTGAACCTATTCCTGTTTTGAATGTAGAATCGTATTCCATAACCGGTGTTATTATTTCGGAAAAATTGTATATGGACATAGTTTGTCTTAAATTATCTAGAATTGAATTCCAGTAATATGACGTATCTGACCCGGCAGAACCGTACGGAAGAATATCCCTAAAACCTTTTATCGCTCTCATTTAATCCAATACCAAATCTTAATTAAATATTGTTTATTAATCAATT